>DASZFN010000354.1:0-4262 GCA_035939715.1 Gemmataceae bacterium
GGATCTGGCGACCGGGGAGATTGTCCGGCAGTTCGAGGACAACCCCGGTTTTGTCATGTCGGTCGCCTATTCCGCGGACGGCAAGACGCTGGCCGTGGGAAGCTGGCTGACCGTGCGTTTGTTCGAAGTCGCCTCAGGCAAGGAGCGGGCGCGTTTCGACGGCCAGCAAGGAGACGTGATGTCGCTGGCGTTCTCCCCCGACGGCAAAGTCCTGGCGGCCGGCGCCGGCAGCACGGCTTTGCTCTGGGACGTCACCAGCCGCATGCACAACGAAAAGTTACAAACCGTGAACCTGTCGGCCGGCGAGCTTGAAACGCTCTGGAGCGATCTCTATAGCCAGGACGGCGCCCGCGCCTATCGCGCGGTCTGGACGCTGACGGCGGGCGCCAGGCAAAGCGTGCCGTTTCTGCAAAACAAGCTAAAGCCCGTGCCGCCGGTCGATCCCGCCGAGCAAAAACGCATTGCCAAACTGATCGCGGACCTGAACAGCGATGATTTTGAGACACGCGAGAAAGCCAACCAGGAGCTGGAAAAGGCCGTCGAGACGGTGGAATCCGAGTTGCGCAAGGCGCAGGGCGAGCAGCCGGCCCCGGAAATTCGCCAGCGCCTGGAACGCGTCCTGGAGAAGCTGCAGGATCCCGCCAAGGTCCGTGAGCGGCTACGCCTGGTGCGCGCCAACGAAGTCCTCGAGAAGATCGGCACCGAAGAGGCCCGCCAGGTTCTCAAAGCCATCGCCCATGGCGCGCCGGATGCCGCCCTCACCAAGGATTCCCGGGCGGCCCTGGAGCGTTTGGAAAAACGCGGCAGATCGTAGGTCGGCCAGAGAGAAGGAGAATCGATGACTACCACCGACTCAGTCTTTCAACGCGCGTTGTCCAACATGCTGACGGAGATTTTCGATGGCCCGCCGGGCCCGGAGGCGTATCTGCTCAACCCGGGTGATCCCGGCCTGCTTCGCCAGCTCGACACGATCGAAGCGAGCGCGGCGTCGAAGCGGCCCATGCCCGGAAAAACGACGATCGCCGCCCACGCCGATCACGTTCATTTCGGCCTCTCCATCCTGAACCGCTGGGCAGCGGGCGAGGCGAATCCGTGGGCCGGCGCCGACTGGAACGCCAGTTGGCAGCGCACCACGGTTACCGACGAGCAGTGGCGAACCCTCTGCGCTGGCCTGCGCCACGAAGCCGAAAAATGGCGGAAGGTCGTCGCCACGCGCACGCATTGGGACGACCTGGGCGCTGCCGCGGCTCTCTCCACCGCGGCTCACACGGCCTATCACTTCGGGGCCATCAGGCAAATCCTTGCGGGGCTGAATACGTAGCATGGAAGGGACCAGCTTCAGCGAAAAGGAGTTACCTGACCTCGCTCTCCTGGAGCGCTTCGTGTTGCAGCGGGACGAGGATGCGTATGCAGGACTGCTCTGTCGGCATGGTCCCATGGTCCTGAACGTATGCCGCAGTGTTCTGCATAACCTGCATGACGCTTTCTGAGCCAAAGTCTTCTCACTTGAGTCCGTAAAGGAACTTGTCCGCGTTTTGATGATAAATCTTCGCCAGCACCTCCCTCGGCAGAAAGATGCCGTAGATCATCCAGAAGCCTTGACGATGGTGGCTCGCCGCGCTGTCGAAATACTCATCGTCCGTTTCCAGGAATCGGTAATAAATGCGGTAAGCATCGCGTTTGGGCGTAGTGTCGGTACCGAACATGATGCGGTCCTGATATTTTACGAGGAAGCGCCGGGCACTATAAGGCTGCCGGCCCAGCTCGCTGATGCGGGCGTCGATGTCGGTGATCATGTTCGGATAGGTGTCTAACCATTTGCCGACCGTGGCGAGATCCTCCGGATTGTTGCAGAAGTGCGCGCAGATGAAGATGGTCTGGGGATGCCTGGCGATGACCCGATTGCGTTGCTCGTGCAATTCCTTGCGTGACGGAAAACGCTCTCCGTAGAACAGCCAATCCGGATGGTCATTTAATTCATGCCAGCGCTCGTTGAAACGATCGAGCGGCGTGAAAAACGCGGCCGGGTCGGAAGTATGGATGACCACGGGGCGCTTGTACTTCGCGCACATGTCCCAGATCGGATCGAGCTTGGGATCATCGATCTGCATCAGCTTGCCGTTCTTGTACCGATAGCGCAGGCCCAGCGTCTTGTGAAACTTGAGGCCCTTGGCGCCGGCCTGGAAGCCTTGTTCGAGCCGTTTGGCCTCGCGCTCGCTCCAGTTGTCGTCGTCGATGCCGTCGAAGTTGATAAGGGCAAACGTGAGGAACCGGCCGGCGTGCGCTTCGTCCAGCGCTTGCAAGGTTTCCTTCAGACGCGCGTCCCAGCCGCCGTCGAGGTTGACAACCGTGCGCACGCCCGCGGCGTTCATCTCGGCCAGGTAGCGCTCGACCCGTTTGGCGGTCAACCAGTCCTTGCCGCCGCCCAGATGGTTATGGACATCGATAACCGGGAAAGCCGGTGTCTCAATAATGGTCGTCTTGGTTACCATCATCGACCGGGGTTCCCAATCGCGAAGTTTCAAGTCCTTGATATCGGCGGGCGATTGAGCCGGACCTGGCGCGGCGCCGATCGAAAAGGCCAGGTAGGCAAGAGCAATAGAATCCACGGATGCTTCTCCCTGCAGACGGAAACGTCTATTTGTCGAGAACTCAGTCGGAGTCTATCCGGCGGATGGCGAAATGAGAACGACTAAATCCCCGCATCTCGGCAAAGTGCGCACAAAGGATACTGGCCAAAATGCAGTGTAGCCATATCAATAATGATTATTGATTACTCACCCGCAAGAAAATGCCGCCTCGTCCTTCGCAAAAGTGCATCAAGGTCGTGGACAACGTGTTTGACCCCCATGTTCTGCTTTAAGGAGGAATGCAATGGCCAGTAAGCCGAAACCGCACGCGACCGGCAAGACCAAGCCGGGCGATGTCACCGAACGGGTTGGCGTGGAGCAGATCCGCGCCCGCGGTGTGAATGTCGAGCAGTTGGTGGAAAAGCTCATCGACGCCGCCGGGGCCGAGTTCACGACGTACTATTACTACACGATCCTGCGCATGTATCTGGCCGGCCATGAAGATTACAAGGAGATCTGCGAGGATGCGCGCCTGGAAGACCGGGCCCACTTCGAGTTGATTACGCCACGCATTTATGAACTGGGCGGCTCCATCCCCAAGGACATCCGTGACTTTGCCGACCGGGCCGGTTGCCCGGATGCCTATCTGCCGGATAACCCGACCGCCACCAGCATCTTGACCGTCCTCCTGGAAGCGGAGCGCTGTGCCATTCGTACCTGGAGCGAGGTTTGCGACCTGACCTTCGGCAAGGATCCGCGGACCTATGACATGGCGGCCAGAATTCTCAACGAGGAAGTCGAGCACGAAGCCTGGTTCATCGAGCTCTTAAGCAAGGAGCGCGACAACAAAGTCCGGCCTTCGGGTCACTTCCGCCGCGGCGCGCCGGGCGATGCGCCGTATAGCAAGAATCGCGGATTCTATAATCCCTAATCGCTGGTCCGCCTTCTCAGGTAAATGGGTCATTCGTCATTGGTCATTCGCATCGCGCATGACCAATGACTAATGACCAAGGACCAGCTGATTCCGGATAGCAGAGGGCAGAGAAGGTGGCAAAGTATCAGGTAACTTTTGTTACCGGCGACACCGAGGCGCGGACCGAGGTGGCGGACGATGAATACTTGCTGGACGCGGCCGCGGCAGCCGGCCTTGAGTTACCGTACATGTGCCTGCAGGGATGGTGCACGACCTGCGCGGGCCGAGTGCTCCAGGGAAAGGTAGACCAGCACGAGGCCTTGCGCCTGTACCCGGAGGATGAGGCCGCCGGCTTCGTGCTGCTGTGCAGCGCCTTCGCACGCTCGGATCTGCGTATTCGCACCCATCAGAAAGAAGAGCTGCGCGCTCTGCGGGCGGCACATGGTTTGCCCACGCCACGCGGTTAAGCAGATGCCATGCTCCCTTCAGGATTGCTGACTGGCCTGCTGCTCACAGCTGACCAATCCTTGCCACTCCGGCTGCGAGCGCGGCTTTGCGACCTGAGCAGTCGCTTCCTGCCCAAGGGCCGCGTCGGCAACGGCTACCGCTACATAGCTCGAAACGGCAGGGTGCTTCTGGCCTCGGACTTAGCCTTGAAGGATTTGGCCAACCAAATCGTCGAAATGCGCTTGCAGGTCTGGCGTCGCGAGCTATTGCCGGGAGACAAGCCGGAGCCATTTGGATTCTTGCTTTGCGTGCGCGGCGCATCGGTCGACCCC
>DASZFN010000355.1:0-2620 GCA_035939715.1 Gemmataceae bacterium
TCGCCATTTGCTACTGACTATTGACTATGGACTATTGACTATGGACTAAGGATTTTCGATGCGTCAAATCAAGATCGGCGATAGTGCAGAAACCGTTGTGGAGCGCGCGGACTTTCCACCGGAGCGGCTCAAGGCAATCCTCGGCAAGGAGACGGTGGCCGTGCTCGGCTACGGCGTCCAGGGACGGGGACAGTCGCTCAACATGAAAGACAACGGCGTGCCCGTTATTGTTGGACTGCGCGATTCCGGCCGCGGCTGGGACCTGGCGCAGCAAGACGGTTGGCTGCCGGGCAAGACGCTCTTCTCTCTGGATGAAGCGGCCCAGCGCGGCAGCATTATTCAATATCTCCTCTCCGACGCCGGTCAAAAGGAGTACTGGCCGCGGCTCAAGCCGTTTCTGACCGCCGGCAAGGCTTTGTATTTCTCGCACGGCTTCAGCATCGTCTACAGTGATCAGACCGGCGTCATTCCCCCCAAGGACATTGACGTAATCCTCGTGGCCCCCAAAGGCTCAGGCACGACCGTGCGGCGGCTGTTCCTGGAGGGCAAGGGCATCAATAGCAGCTATGCCGTCCATCAGGATGCCACCGGCCGCGCCCTGGACCGCTGCCTGGCGTGCGGCATCGCCATCGGCTCCGGCTACCTGTTCGAGACGACCTTCAAAAAGGAAGTCTTCAGCGATCTGACCGGGGAACGCGGGGTGTTGATGGGGGCCATCTACGGCCTGTGGCTGGCACAGTACGAGGTGCTGCGCGAGCACGGTCATTCGCCCTCGGAGGCGTTTAACGAAACCGTTGAGGAGGCGACCCAGAGCCTCTACCCCTTGATTGCCGAAAACGGCATGGATTGGATGTATGCCAACTGCTCGACCACGGCCCAGCGCGGCGCCCTGGATTGGTTCAAGCGCTTCCGCGACGCCTCGAAGCCGGTTTTCGAAGAGCTTTATCGCAAGGTGGCGGCGGGAGAGGAAACGAAACGCGTTCTGGAAGCGAACAGCAGGAAGGATTATCGCGAGCAGCTGGAAAAGGAACTGAAGACGGTTGCGGACAGCGAAATGTGGCAGGCCGGCACGGTGGTCCGTTCTCTGCGTCCTGAACGTGCCGCCAAGTCGAAAGGTTGATTGCCCCTGGATATTAAGCCATCCCCTGAAGAAAATGCGACAAATGCGATGCGAGTTTGCTGGAACCTGTACCGAACTACTAGTGATCATAAGTATATATAGCCACCTGTTTTTGTACTTATTTCAAAAAAAGGATTGACAGGGTAGCCAAGGTGGGTTACTTTCCTTCGTTGTAATGGCCTCTTCTCTGTTCCGGCCCCGCCGCTTCGCATCTGCGAACGGCGGGGTTTTTTGCGCCTTCGCCGCGATCTAACTCGGACTGTTCCTCTCTACCAATGCTTCGTCAGGGACAGCCCGGATTTCTGCCGACTTTAGGAGGATCCTCATGCTTTCTCAAGAATGTGTGCGCGAGCTGCGGTCTTCCTGGCTGCCCAACATAGCCGACGCGGGTTTAGACCGGCTGATCGACATGCTCCAGAAGGGAAGTCCATTGCTGGTGCACGGCTGTTTCACCCGTGCTGTTCCCATGGGCTGTCTGGCCACGCATATTGCCTGGAATCATCCCGAAACGGCTCATCTGAATCTGGACGCAGGCATTGGCTGGCTGCACCGCGTGGCCGGGCTCAATCCCGCGACTTCGCATGTGATTCGCGAGTGGGATTGCCGCGGCAGCCAGAACTGGGAAGTGCGCGCCGCCTTGCTCGGCGAGTTTCTGGCCGAACGCGAACGCCGGCAGGGCGCGGTGAAAGCCGCGGCGCGCGTGGCGGGCCTCGTCACCGTTTGAAAGCCGTCACTTTCATGTTAGAGCGCGTTCTCGAGCCCGAAGCCATGGATTCGCCCGAAGAGGCGCGCGACTATGACGCGATGGACCACAGCGCGGTCAATCGCGTTTTCGTGGCCGACTTTCTCGCGGCCTGGGACGGCGAAAACCCCATTGTCGACGTCGGCACCGGGACCGCGCTCATCCCCATTGAACTGTGCCGGCGCGCGCCAGCAGCGCGCCTGGTGGCCGTCGATCTGGCGGAGCACATGATTCGCCTGGGCCAGGACAATGTTCGCGCCGCCGGCTTTGCGGACCGGCTGCAACTAAAATGCTGCGACGCCAAGCAGCTCCCAGTCCCGGACAGCAGTTTCGCCGCGCTCATTTCCAATAGCATCATCCATCATATCCCCGAGCCGGCCAAGGTGATGCAGGAGATGATCCGCGTCGTGAGGCCCGGCGCTACCATCTTCATCCGGGATTTGCTGAGGCCCGCGGACGCCGAAACCCTGACCCGGCTGGTCGCGACCTACGCCGGCGACGCCAACGCTCATCAGCAGCAGATGTTCGCCGATTCTCTGCACGCGGCACTCGCTCTCGAGGAGATCCGCACTTTGGTGCGCGACCTGGGTTTTGATCCCGTCAGCGTGAAGCAGACGACAGACCGGCATTGGACGTGGCAGTGCCAACGCTAGCGCTCCGTCAATCGTCGATTGCCGGATCGTTTAACCCGGGCCAGCGGCGACGGCGTCTCAGTGGGGCTGGTTCGCCGTCGCCGCTGGCTCCGGGTTAAACGATTT
>DASZFN010000356.1:0-2845 GCA_035939715.1 Gemmataceae bacterium
GACGAGGAAGGCAACGTCACCTGGAGCAGCCTCGAGGTCTTCGTCCGCAAAGAGGTTACTCGCGAGACCCCCAAGGTCGTCGTCGTTGAAGGAGTGAACAAAACTGAGCAGAAGCCGACCCGCGTCGGCGAAGAGAGCGGTGAGCCCCTCGTCCTGATCGAAGGCGACGGCAATGCCGACGGCTCACGCCGCGCCTCCCTTGACATGGTTCTCGCTCCGCTCGACAGGCCCACCGCCAGGAAGAACAAGATCTCCCAGGGCCTGCAAGCGCAGGTCGTGTGCGTGGTGCCGGGCGGCGGTGGCGATCGCCTCGGCCTGCGAAAAGACGACGTGATTCTGAGCGTCAACAAGCAGGAAATTCACAGCAGCGCGGAACTGATGCGCACGCTCCGGCAATGCACGCTTGGCTCTCCGGTGGAGCTGGAAGTGCTGCGCGACGGAGAAAAACGCGTGCTGGCCGGCAAGTACGAGACCACCTTCAGCACCCGAGAGGCCTTTCACCGCATCAGCGATCTCGCCAAGACCGATGCCGCCGCGCAGCATGCACTGGGCGCTTACTATGCCACGGGTTTTGGCACCAATGCCGACCTGGCACAGGCAGCTGCCTGTTATCGCAACGCCGCCGACAAGGGTGTGGTCGCCGCGCAGCGCGAGCTGGGCCGCTGCTACCTCGAGGCACGGGGCTTGAAGAAGGATGACCGCGAGGCCGTCACCTGGTTTCGCCGCGCCGCTGACGCCGGTGATTTCGAATCCCGGCGCTGGCTGGGATCGATGTATGAGCGTGGCGCCGGAGTGACCAAGGACCTCAATGAAGCCAAGCATCTCTACACCGTCGCCGCCAAGCAGGGCAATGCTCTGGCGATGTATGACCTTGGCTTGATGTACGCCAACGGCAAGTTCGGCGAACCGGATTGGAAGGAAGCCGGCCTGTGGTTCCACAAGGCCGCCGACCAGGGCCTTGCCGAGGCGCAGAACTGGCTCGGCGTGCTGCATCAGCGCGGCTATGGAGTAGACAAGGACGACGCCAGGGCGCTGGAATGGTTCCGCAAGGCAGCCGAACAGGGCGAAGCACACGCCGAGTGCAGCATCGGCACGACGTACGCCGAAGGCCGCGGCGTCGATCGCGACGACAAGGAAGCCGTCGCCTGGTATCGCAAGTCCGCCGCGCACGGCAACGCACTGGGCGCCTTCAATCTGGGCACCATGTACGAGCAGGGCCGCGGCATCGACAAGAACCTGGAGCTGGCTCTGGAGAGCTATCGGAAAGCCGCGGCGCAGGGCAACGACCAGGCCAAGTCGGCGGTCGCGCGCCTGGACAAGTCGACGAAGCGGACAAGCTCAAGCGGAAGCCGGCTCGCGTCGGTCCGCTGACTCCGGCTCGACCAGGCGGACCACCATCCTTTCCAGCACCTGCCGCGGCATGAGCGCGCTTCCCCCTTTCATGCCCAGGTCGGCTTCCAGAAGCCAGTCGAAAAGTGAATCAGCCCGGCGACGCCCAAGGTGACGCAGCAACTGCTCCGCCCGGCCAATCGCGAATGGCGGGTAGCCGACTTCCTGCAACGCCGAGTAAAGCGATTGCCCCTGCTGGCTCAGCCGATATGCCCGCGCCAGTCGACGCAGCTCATAGCTGAGAGCGCCAAAGATGCGATGCACGTCGTCGCCCTGGTCGAAGAGCCGGTCCAGGTGCCGCAACGCCTCCCGCGCATTGCCGGCGGCGATCCATTCAAAAATCTTGAAGGTGTCGGCCATGCGGCTCCGGCCGACCAGCTTGTCCACGTCCTCGAAATCCACGGTCGCGCTTGACCCGGCATAGGAGGCGAGCTTGATCAGTTCCTGATCGAGAATGCCCAGCTCACCGCCGACCAGCTCGATCAACAACCGGGCCGCTTGCTGCGTCAGCACCTTGCCGTGCTCGGCTTTGAATCGGCGCACGCACCAGCCCGGCAATTGCTGACCGGTGAGGCTCTTGCAAACGATTGTCGAGTCGGCGGCGACCATCTTCGACAGCTTTGTGTTGGAAGGCCAGCTTTTCACTTCCAGCACCAGCGTTCCCGTCGGACATCCGCGGTTGACGAACTTCTCCAGGTGCCCGCGGTACTTGCTGACAAAATCGTCGGCCCCGTCGACGATAACCAGCCGCCGCGGTGCCAGAAACGGTACGGTTTCAACATCCGAAATGACGGCGGCGTAGGTAGCGCTGTCGCCCTCATGGCGGCTCAAGGCAAAACCCTCGTCCGCCTCACCCACATTGCGCTCGCGCAGCACCCCCAGCACCTGTCGTTTTAAGAATGGCTCGTCGCCGCACACCACATATATATGTGGAGGCGGCCCCTTCTGCGGCTGATCGAGAAACGTCGCGACATCCATGACCTCATTGTAAGAGAGCAGCCGGCCTCGGAGCACTCGTCCGACGCTCCTTCGTGAGAACGGCGGTCTGCGTCGCCTGAGTCCTGAGCCTGCGCGAATCTTCTGCGCGAATTGTTCTGGCGTAACATGGTCTGGAGAAAGGACTTGCAATGATTCGCGCGCACCGGACCTCACATACCCCATGTAGGTTGGTGCAAACTGCTGCGAATCGCTGCAACCACAGTGACAAAAACACCCGCTGCAAATCGCTGCAATCCACTGCACTGTTCACTCACAAGAAATATCTGCGCAAATCACTGAAAAAGACTGGGATTAGTATGTTTCGCAACTTCCTTTGAAAATCCCAAAAAAATTGGATAGATTGGCTAAATCGCGCCTCTTTATCTATGGCAAAGAGTATGGTGCGCCAGGGAAAACAGATGGATGAGTGCATATCCTTTTCGGCTAGTGATCAGCCATCTTCGCAGGCTCGTCGGCG
>DASZFN010000357.1:0-1594 GCA_035939715.1 Gemmataceae bacterium
CCATGCGCGCGTCTTCCTTGCGGGCGGTGATGGGATCGCCCAAGTGCAACCCGTCGGTTTCCTCGAGCGGCATCGACAGCACGCGACCATCGCGAAAACCGATCACCTGGGTGCGGATCAGGCGTCCGTCTTGCGTGGTTATCTCGCAGAAGTCACCCACGCCCACCGCCGGTCCGTTCGATTCCACTAGCAACCCGACCAGCTCGGTAATGGTTCCAGTCCAACGGCAGGTATCGATGCAAGCGAGTTTTTGATGGTAAGCTGACAGGTCCATTTACGCCCTCCGCACCAGGTCTGCAAACCCGCGTTCGATTTCGGCCAACTGAGTTTCCACCGACACGTCCAGCGCCCCGCGGCTCGAATCGAGAATCGCGGATCCACGCTCCAGACCGGGATCGGCAATCAATTCAACCCGCTGAGGTAGACCCATCTTGTCGAGATGTTGTTGCACCAGCGGTGCATCTTCGGGACGAACGCGCACGCGGTGTACCTCGCGGACCTCCTTTTTCTCCAGCGCCGCTTTCAACAGGCCCAGCAAGGCGTCGGGCGCTACGGTCAGCTCACGATGAAGAATTCGCCGCGCAATGGCCATAGCCAGCTCAATCACGTCCGCTTCCGCTTCGTGGCGATAGCGTTGCCGCAGCCCGGACAGCTCTTCGATGGTTCGCGCCAGCCGAGCCGCCATGGCGTCGAGCTGTCCTCCCAATTCCTGTTGCAAGGCCTTCTGTCCGTCTTGAAAGCCCTGCTGATAGGCTCCCTGCAAGTGCTGTTCCAGGGCACTCCCCGCGTGCAATACCGGACCACTGGGCGCTGGAGTATAGCCAGCTGATGGAAACACGCCTCCATCCGGCACGGCATCGAGCGAGGGCACTCGCCGCCAGGTGGCCGGCTCGCTGGGAACATCCCCGCCCCGATGCAGTTTAGACGACATATTGTTCTCCCACCGTGCCCTTCAAGCTGATTGTGCCCTCGGCCTCCAGTTGCCGGACCACCGCGATGATTTGCTGCTGCGCCGCCTCTACCTCCTTGATCTTCACAGGACCCAAAGCTTCCATATCCTCTTTCAGCATCTCGGCGCCCCGCTGCGACATGACCTGTAAGAAGTGAGTCCTGAGCTGTTCGCTGGTTCCCTTCAATGCCACGGTGAGGATCTTGCGATCCACCTTCCCAAGCACCTCCTTGATCGCCTCCGCGCTCACCAGGAGCAGATCCTCGAAGACGAACATCAGGTGCCTGATCGTCTCTACCAGGTTGGGGTTGTTTTGCTCGATAGCTTCCAGGATCTCTTTGCTGGTGCCCGAGTCCAGGCGATTGAACATCTCAGAGACCGCTCGCACGCCTCCATAGGATTCGCGGCTCAACTCGCCCAGGGCCTTGAGCTTCTGGCCGATGATGGCGGCGATCTTGGAGATGATCTCCGGTGAGATCTGATCGAGGTTCGCCATTCGCAGTGCCACGTCGGCGCGAAGTTCGGGCGGCAACGAAATCAGCAGGCCCGCTGCCTGCGACGCGTTCAGATGGGAAAGGATGAGAGCGATGGTCTGGGGGTGCTCATTATGGATGAACTTGGCCAGCTGCTGAGGATCCGCCTTCT
>DASZFN010000358.1:0-5780 GCA_035939715.1 Gemmataceae bacterium
TGGGCTTCGATCCGTTCAAGGACCTGAACACTTTTGTCGGCGCCGGCTCCAGCTTTGATCCCGACGGCAAGGCTTTCCTGATCGCGCATGGAAACTTCGACGCCAAGAAGTTTGAGGACAAGGCCGAGGAGGAAGCCAAGAACCACGGCGACATCTTGAAAGTCCACAAACAGGGCGATCACAAGGTCTATGAAGTAAAACCCCCCGACAGCGGGGACGATAAGCCCATCTTCGTGGCCGTCGTCGACAAGGGCACCATCGTGGCCTCGAACGACAAGGATTACGTGATCGACTGTTTCGCCGTGGCTGCCGGCAGCAAGACGTTCACCGTCAAGAAGGAACTGAAGGACCTCCTCGACAAGGTCGACGCCAAGCAAAGCTGGTGGTTCGTCATGCCGGGGACCGTATTGAACAAGGGTCCCGTGGCGCAGCTCGCGCAACAGGACGATAAGGCCAAGAAGATCCTGGAGAAGATCGAGAGCGTCGCGCTCGGCATCACTATTGAGAAGGATTTCAAACTAACCCTCGGCGTTGGTTCCAAAAACGCGGAAAACGCCAAGGAGCTGGCCGAGGATCTCAAGGACAAGTTCAACGACGGCAAGCAGTTCCTCATCTTTTTCGCCTCTCAGAACAAGCAACTGGAGCCGTTGGTAGACGCCGTCAACGCCACCAAGATCGGCGCGGAAGGCAATTCCGTGGCGCTGAAGTTCGAGCTGAGCGAGGAAGTCATCGAAAAGGCTTTGAAGCACAACAAATGAGGCACGGTTTTGATGTAGCCGAATTCGTGAGAATTCGGGCAGGGCGGAACTCTCACGAGTCCCGCTACAGATAATCCGAGTTGGCCCGGAGTGCCTGCGCAAAAGTCCAGGCGCTTCGGGTCAATTTCGTTTGCAGAGGCGATGAGCGAATTAATAGATCATGAAGTCTTGCCGAGCTTCCGGTTCTGTCCGGGGCGTCGTAAACCGCCCTCAGGAGCTGTCCACCACTCCGCGGGCTTCCGCAACGCTTCGAGGGCAGGCGGCAATGGCTGGCTGGCAGGAAGGTTGATCCTGTTGTAATCGAGAGCGCGGGCAATTTCGTAGCGCAGCGGCGCCTGGTTGAGCAGAAACGGCAGCCTGTCTGGCGGTTTGCCGGCGCGAGCTTTGTCGCCCACCAGATCCAGAAACGCCCGATTCGATTCCGCCGGCTGGTTCTCCAGACCGAGCACGATGGCATGGCCCAGTAGACCCAGCGTTCGATATGCTTCTACTTTGTTGCGATTGTCGCGCAGGTCGAGAAAGAACCGGTCCGCATCGTCCAGGCGCTGTTGCTTCAGGTAGAAAAGTCCCAACTCCAGAGCATGCTTCAGTCCCAGGTCCACGCGCATCGGATCCTTTCCCGGATCGCTGTACTGCTCCACGGCTTCGCGCATGAAGTTTTCTTGCCTCTGCATTTCTGTCAGCACGGGCGGTAAAGAGACCGACTTCTGGCCAAGCGCTTCTTGACCCGAGGCGCGCTGCTGGTTGCGCATCCAGGCCAGCGCTCCACCGGCCAGCAGCGCCAGCGCGATTGCGGCCACCGCGACGCCCGACAGCCAGCGCGACCGGAACACCGGCGCCGGCAGCGTTGGGGTGGCGGCCGGCGGGGTCACCGTCAGAGCGGGCGCCGTCGTTGCCGCCGCGGTCTCGGTCTTCTGGCCGCCGAAGCTCTCGCGCACGCGGGCAATGTCCTTGAGCAACAGGGCGCACGACTGATAGCGCTGCTCCTGCTGCTTGGCCATCATCTTGTGGATGACGCCGCAAAAATCGGCCGGCAAATCGGGGCGAATTTCTTGCAACGGCCGCGGCTCCGTCTGCACATGTTGAATCGCCAGCTCGAGCGCGCTCTGGCCACGGAAGGGTGGCTGGCCGGTCAGCATGTGATAGCAGGTCACGCCGAGCGAGTAGATGTCGGTGCGCGGATCGAGGGGCTGTCCCTGAATCTGCTCGGGGCTCATGTACAGGGGCGTGCCCATGGCGAGCCCCGGTTGTGTCAAATGCACCCCCCGTTGCTCCTCGGCATAACAGCGCGACAGACCGAAATCGGCGACCTTCACCTCGCCGCGGCGCGTGAGCAGGATATTCTCCGGCTTGATATCGCGATGCACGATGCCGAGTTCGCCGGCGCGCTGCAAGGCCGCCGCCACCTGGCGCATGATGCTCAGCGCCAACGGCAGCTCGGGCGGCCCCTTCTTGCTGATGTAATCCCGGAGATTGCGCCCCTCGACGTACTCGAGAGCCATGTAGTACAGTCCGGCCTCTTCACCAAAGTCGTAGACCTGAACAATGTTGGCATGCGTTAGCCGTGCCACCGCCTCAGCCTCGGCACGGAAGCGCTCGTAGGCCACGGCGCTGACGGCCAGGTCAGGGCGCATGATCTTGACGGCGACGTTGCGTTTGAGTGAGATTTGCCGGGCCAGGTAGACCTGTCCCATCCCTCCTTGACCCACGCGCCGCAACAACTGGAAATCGCGCAAAGTTCTGCCGCTCAGATCGACGTCGACCTGCTCCGAACCCGATGGTCCAGTCGAAAAGGAGGTCGTTTGAGCGGCAGGATCCATGCAACCGGCTCCACCAGGCGGTTTTCGGGGACTTCTCCATCTTAAGTCGGAGCGAAGCCGAGAACAACTCGTTCCCAGGCTCTGCCTGGGAACGCACTGCCGCGAGGCTCTGCCTCGCCAAGCAGAGCCTGGGAACCAGAATTCATTTGCCGAGGATCTTCCGCATGTCGAGCTGATAACAGGTCAGGTTGGCGTTGCCGGTGTACAGGAAGCGGCCGTCGGGAGAAAAGAGCAAAGCCTTGATCTGCGTATTCAGCCCCGCCGTCGCCACCAGTTTACCCGTGGCCGCTTCCCACAGGCAGATATTGCGATCGTCGCTCCCCGAGGCGATCAGCTTGCCGTCCGGAGCATAAGCCAGGCAGTTCACCGTATCGTCGTGGCCGATCAATTCCAGGGCGAGCGTGCGCGACTCGACATCCCAGACACAGATCGACCGGGACAAGGTCGCCGAGGCCAGGCGCTTGCCAGATGGATCAAAGGCCACCGCCTTGCTGCCGCCGTCCAGCGTGGCGATTTCGCAGCGCTCGTCCACATCCCAGAGACAGACGGCGCCGTCGGATCCCCCCGTCGCCAGCCAGTCGATGCCGCCGACGGCGAGCCAGCGGTCCTGCGGATGGAAAGCCAGACATTCAACGGCACAACCGCCGAGCGCATCGGGAATGAGCAGCCGCGGCTCGGTCTGGGCCAAGTCCCAGAGCCAGACCTCCAGTCCGGTGGCACTCGCCGACGCCAGGGTCCGCGCGTCATGGCTGAAGGCCAGCGCCGTGACCGGAGCGATCTGGTCCTCGTCCTTCAAGATCGAGGCGATCTGCCCGGTGGCGGCATCCCAGACCAGGATTGCTGTCTCGCCGGTGCCGCCCGCCAGCGCTTTGCCGTTCGGGCTAAAAGCGAGGCTGTGCACAAGCGCATCCTGCTTTGCCTTGAGGAGTTCCTTGCCTGTCTCGGTGTTCCAGGTCTGCAGCAGCGTGCCCGCGGCACAAGCGACCTGCTTGCCATCCGCGCTAAGCGCGATGCCGCCGTCGGAAAATCCGGCTTGCTCCGGCAACGAGCTGTACAGCGCCGCGCCTTCCTCGGTCCGCTCCGGGTCCCAGATATGAATCATGCGATCGTCGCCGCCGGACGCCAGACTGCGACTATCATGGCTGAAGGCCAGGCATGAGATCGGACCGCGATGCCCCTGGAGGCTGCCGCGCAGCTTGTCCGCCTGGAAATCGTAGATGTAAATCGCTTGCTCGGAGTCGGCCGTGGCGAGCAGGCGTCCGTCCGCCGTGATGGCCAGCGCGGTGAGCTGGGCGGCATGATAATTGAGGAGGAAGGCCAGGTCTGCCGCGCTCGTATCCCAGATGCGCGCCGTCGCGTCCCAGCCGGCGGAGATAAGACGCCGGCCGTCCGGATGCCAGAGCAGCGCCTGGATGCGGTCCTGGTGTCCCACGAGCCGTCCAAGCGGATCGTCGGCGTCAAGAGCCCAGAGGGCGACCACCTTATCCTCGCCTGCCGAGGCGAGCCGCTGGCCGCTGGAATCGAAGGCGACCGCGCTCACGGGCAACGAGTGGCCGGCGAACTCGCGCGCCAGCCGTCCCTTGCCAAGCTCCCAGAGCCGCACGATGCCGTCATCGTGACCGGTAGCCAGGTAGCGCGCGTCCTCGGAGAAGGCCGAGGCCGTTACCCACGACGGCTGCGGCACGGAGGCCAGCAATTCTCCCGTGGCCACATTCCACAGCGATACGTCATCGCTGGCGGAAGCCAGAAAGCGGCCGTCCCGGCTAAAACTCCAGTGCGTTTCCAGATCGCTCAGCGAATGACACTCCAGTTGCTGTCCGTTGCTTTGCCAGCGTCGCAGGATGCCCGGTTCCTCGATGGAGACGAGCGTGCCGTCCCTGGCGAAAGCCAGGGCCAGCAGATCGCCGTCGGTATGGAAACGCAGATCGCCGAACACGCGCACGATGCAGGAAGCAGGGTTCTGCGCTTCCCGACTTTTCGTCCCTATCATGGTTAAATCTCGCCTCTGTCAAGAAGGGGATTGGCTCCGCGGGTTCGAGCCGCCGGTCCCTGTTTTGGACGCGCACTTTCCGAATTGAGACAATGCGCAAATTCTACAACAATTTCCGCAATGGCGACGAGGAACGCCTGCGGGACTTGAGGAAAATATGCGGCCCCGCCATAATCGCGGGGGAATCGCTTGGCAAAATGAGAAGTGCCGGCAAAGCCGGCAAGAAGAGGATTTCGAGACTTACCGTATGCCTGCCGGAGAGTTCGCCTTCATCGATTGGCTGCGGCAAAGGACGCCCGCGGACCCGCGCGTGCTCATCGGTCCGGGCGACGATACGGCTGCGCTCCAGCTTACTTCCGGCACTGCTTGCTTGCTCACCACCGACATGCTCCTGGAGGGAAGCTGTTTTCGCCTGGCCGAGGCCGGCCCGCGCCGCGTCGGCCGCAAGGCCATGGCCGTCAACCTCAGCGATATTGCCGCCATGGCCGGGCGCCCCGTGGCGGCGCTCGCCAGCGTCGGCCTGCCTCGCCAGGGAGGACGAGCCCTGGCCGAGGAGCTCTACCTGGGCCTGCGCGAGGCGGCGGATCCGTTTGGCACTGCCCTGGTGGGGGGGGACACGAATAGCTGGGATGGTCCGCTCGTCGTCTCGATCACCATTCTCGGCGAGGCGACGGAACGCGGTCCCGTGCGTCGCTCCGGAGCGCGGCCGGGCGATTGGCTGTTTGTCACCGGCCCTCTGGGCGGCAGCATCCTGGGCCGCCACCTAAGCTTCACGCCGCGCGTATGCGAAGCCCTCGAGCTCCATCGCCTCGTCGATCTGCATGCCATGATCGATGTCAGCGATGGCCTGGCCGCCGACCTGAACCATCTCTGCGAAGAAAGTCATTGCGGCGCCGTTGTCCGCGCCGAAGCCGTCCCGATCCATGACGATGTTCGGCGTGCCAGCGACAATAGGTCGCCGCTCGAACACGCCCTGGGCGACGGCGAGGACTTTGAATTGATCTTTGCCGTATCCCCCGACGACGGGCAACGGCTCCTCGCAACCCAGCCCATCGCTGGGATTTCGCTGGCTCACTTCGGCGACTGTGTCGAGAGCGGCTTATGGCTCGAAGAAAAGCTTCAGCGACGCGAATTGCGGCCCGCAGGCTATGTTCATGATTTGCAATAGTTATCAGTCCTTAACCATTCCCCCGTCATAACCCGCAACCAATC
>DASZFN010000359.1:0-4873 GCA_035939715.1 Gemmataceae bacterium
TCATAAGTGACGAAGTCATCCACGCTAACATTCTGATCTCTTCGCCGTTTCCATCGATCCACTTCAGAGTTGAAGGATTCAATAAACAACTCGGCTTTTTTCTTGACCGCCTCAGCAGAGAAATCATACATCGTGTCCTCCTTCCCGAAATGATTGCCGTTTTTGGCGAATAAATAGGTGAAGGAAAAGCCTCCTCCCAACCCGCGGGAAGCCCCGCAGAGGGAGGATGACATGTCAGATGATATCCCGTATCAGCGAGAATTCCAAGAGGGGTCGAGAGCCCCGAGGGCCGCAGCGCCGAAGGGTCCCGAGGCTTTCTCCGAGCCTGCCGGGGAGGCGGTCCCCACGGAGCGGAGCGAACCCGTCGCGTTAGCGACGGGTGAGCGGAGCGGAGTGGGGACCGCCTCCCCGGCGGCCGCTCCTCATGCCGCCTCGCCGCGGACTCGAAGCCGTCCTTTGGCCTTGTCCGATTTTGCATTGCCGACAACCCCCTCGGCCAGTGCATCCCCGGCGCGGGCTGGGACAGAGGAGCCGGCTTTGGCGATACCCGGTGGCGAGGAGGCGGCCCCTGTCTCGACCCCGACTCCGCTCAGCCAGGCGGCAGCGGTGCCCCCGTTGAAGAGTCGGGCTCGCGGCCGGCGCTTGGGCAAGGCGGACGATCCACCGGCGGCACTGTTGCCGGAGCAGCGACTGCTCTTGTTGGACACGTGGCGGCGAAGCGGGCTGCCGGCCCGGGACTTCGCCGCCCTGGTCGGGATGTCCCGGCACACGTTGTATGCTTGGAAGAAGAGGTTCGACCAGGAAGGGCCGGCGGGGTTGATGGACAAGCCACGCGGGAGTCCTCCGGGCAGCCGGCTGCCGGACCTGACTAAGCGTACGATTGTGATGCTCAAGGAGGCCAACCCCACGTGGGGCTGCCAGAAGATCAGCGACATGCTGGTGCGGGGTCCGGCATTGCCGGCCAGTGCCAGCGCGGTGGCGCGGGTGCTGCACGAGGCGGGCTACGAGTTGGAAGAGACGCCGACCCGGCCGCACCCCGATCACGTTCGCTCGTTCGAACGGGCCAAGCCGAACCAACTGTGGCAGACCGACCTGTTCACCTTCATCCTCAAGCGGCAGAACCGGCGGGTCTACCTGGTGGCCTTCCTGGACGATCACAGCCGCTTCATCGTCAGCTATGGCTTGCACGCCAGCCAATCTTCGGCATTGGTGCTGGAGGTGTTGCGGGCGGGGATCGCCTCGCACGGTCGGCCGGAGGAGATTCTCACCGACAACGGCAGCCAATACGTGACCTGGCGAGGCAAGAGCGCCTTCACGCGGGAGTTGGAAAAGCTCGGCATCAAGCAGATCGTCTCCCGGCCGCGGCATCCGCAGACCTTGGGCAAGATCGAGCGCTTCTGGGGCACGTTGTGGCGAGAGTGCGTGGAGACGGCGGTGTTCGTGGACTTGGGCGACGCGCGCACCCGCATCGGCCATTTCATCGACCACTACAACTTCCAGCGGCCGCATCAGGGACTAGACGGTCTGGTGCCGGCCGATCGGTTCTTCCGGGCGGCGCCGGAGGTGATTCAGACGTTGCAAGCGCGGGTGGCAGGCAACGCCTTGGAGCTGGCTCGGCAGGGGGTGCCGAAAACGCCGTTCTACCTGACGGGCCAGGTGGGGGGCCAACCATTCAGCGTGCACGCCGAAGGAGAGCGCGTCATCCTGACGGGGGCCGAGGGTCGGCGGGAGGTCGAGCTGACGCCTCCCGAGAAAGACCGCGACCTTGTTCGGTCCCTTCCCGAACCGCTGTGCCCGGCGGGGCGAGTGACGAGCGCCGCGGGGGAAGAGGACGAGGAACCGTTGGGGCCGGGTCAGTCGATAGTCGATGACCTGACGGCAGGACCGGAAGGAGGTGAGGCATGAGTGCGAGTATCAACGTGGCCGTCCCGACCTCCAGGTCTGGAAAAACACCTCAACGTCCGGCGCAACGTCCCGGCGGACTTCGTCGCCTGGGGGAAGGCGCCAGCGCCGAGGCCAAGCGCTTGGTGTCGGCGATTCTGGAAGTGCTAGCGGGGGTGCGCACGCCCACGGCCGCGGCTCAGGCCTTGAGCCTGTCACTGCCGCGCTATTACCAGTTGGAAGTGCGGGCCTTGCACGGTATGCTGGCGGCGTGTGAGCCGCGGCCGCAGGGGCGCGGGATGACGTCCGAGAGCGCCTTGGCCGCCTTGCAACGGGAGTGCGAGCACTGGCGACGGGAGTGCACTCGGCAGCAAGCGTTGGTGCGGGCGGCGCAGCGAGCCATCGGCCTGGCGACGCCGCCGGTGAAGACCGACGGGTCGAAGCGGCGGCAGCGGCGACCGACGGCGCGAGCCCTGAAAGCCGTCCATGGTTTGCGCGAGGGCGCCGAGCCGGTTCCGACGGCAACCGACGGTGCGGGATAGCGCCGTGACTTTGGTGGATCGCGGGCTGAGGAAGGCGTCCGTGCAGGGCGTCCTCCTCGGCCGATTCTCTCATGGAGGAGACCTTCGATGCGAGGACGTCGGCCGGCGGGACCGGAATACGTGGACAAGCTGGACGGATCGGCCCAGAGCAAGAAACGGCTGCGGATGATCCTGGAGACGGTGGCCGGGCGTTGCACGGTGCAGGAGGCCTGCGCCCAACTGGAGTTGGGTGAAGTGCGTTTCAACCAGTTGCGCCAAGAAGCGTTGCAAGGCGCCTTGGCAACCATGGAGCCGAAGCCGGCGGGTCGGCCGCGGGCCACCACGGCGGAGGAGGAACAGGTACAGGCTTTGCAGCGGGCGTTGGCGGACAAGGACATGGAGTTGCGCGAGGCGCAGGTGCGGGAGGAGATTGCCTTGGCCCTGCCGCGGCGGTCGGCGGCGGACCCGCCGGAAAAAAAAACGCGCCGGCGAGCGCGGCCGGGATGGTGGAAGAAAAAGAAAAGGTCCTGACGCCCGAACCGAACGAGACCGCCACACTTTCCTCAGCGCCAGCGGCGGCCTCGGCCAGTCAGCCTTATGAAGACCACATGAATCGACTCGAGGCCATTTGCCGGATGCGTGAGGCGGCTATGTCGACGCCCGCCCGTCGGCGCTTCCGTCGCCCCGCCCATCGTCGGCCGCGGCAACAGTTGCAGCGCGCCATTCGCCAGCAAGCCGTCCACTTGCGCCAGTGCCTGACCGAGCCTGGGCGAACTGGGCGACAGGTCCGGACCTGCGCCCATACCGCCCGGCGCTTGGGGATCCCAGCCCGGACGCTCCGTCAATGGGACCAAAACTTCCGGCGGGACCAGCAACGCCTGCCCCGATGGGGTCGGCCGACGCGGCCATCGAGTCCCGAGCAACGCGCCGAAGTCTTCCGGTTGTTGAGCGACCGAGGTCCGGGGCTGGGACTGCCGACGTTGCGGCTTCACTGTCCGGGTCCCGCGCGAGCGGAGCTCGAAGAGATCGTCCGATTTTATCGCCGCTTATGGCGGGAACAGAACCAGGTGTGGCGGCACCGGCTGCACTGGCACGTGTCCGGCGCGGTCTGGGCCATGGACTTCACCGAGCCGCCGGACCGCATCGACGGTCGCTATCGTTACCTCTTCGCCGTCCGCGACTTGGCCAGCGGCTACCAGTTGCTCTGGCAACCGGTGACCGACATGACGGCGGTCGTGGCCATCGCGGCCTTGACCCTGCTGTTCACCATTCACGGCGCGCCCCTGGTCCTGAAAAGCGATAACGGTTCTGCCTTCATTGCCGGGGAGACCACCCAGCTTTTACGGACCTGGCAGGTGGGAATCCTCTTCTCACCGGCCCAGACGCCGGCGTACAATGGGTCCATTGAAGCAGGCAACGGCTCTTTGAAAACTCGGACCCAAGAACAGGCCGAGGCCGCCGGTCGGCCCGGCCACTGGACCTCAGCCGACCTGGAGGCCGCCCGGGCCCAAGCCAATGCCAGCCGCCCACGCCGCCTGAAAGGCCGAACGCCTGAGGAAACCTGGACGTCGCGCCGGCCCTTGACTCCGACCGACCGCCAGCGCTTCCAAACGACGGTCGCCCAGGAACGCCGCCAGGCTCGAGCCGACAAAGGCATCCCCGAAGACCTGGACCTCAAGCGCCACCAGCAGGCAGCCGTGGATCGAAAAGCGTTACCTCGTGCGCTCGTCGCGCACGATTATCTATCCTTTACCAGGAGGCGAATTCCTTTACCCATTCCACCCCCAAAAGCGGCAATGAGTGGGTAGGGCACACACTTGACGCACCCCATGAAACTGGGGTTAGAGGAAGATCCAAATAATAACTCGTAAGGTTCTGACCGCGCCTCCCAAACCAAGCCCTAAGTGTCAAAATTCCCGGTCTTTTCTGGTCTTTGACCCTTTGGGACATGTCGATTCCTGCCTGGGAAAATCTATTTTTGCCTCGGAAGGTTTATGATTCTCTTGATTTATCACAGAACTTAAGAAACAATGTTTACTTGTCGGACACTGCCGTCCGAGAACTCGCGAGGCCGGTGGCCGTCCCGGCCGATCCGGGTCGTGTCTGCAATCGAAATCCCCTTATTTTGCATCAATGGCGATGTTGAGGCTGGCGGACTTCGAAGTGACTTCGAAGGTCGCCTGTTCCGTCGTTTTCGGCGGACCGTTATCAAAGCAAGCAAGGGCAGTGCGGTTCCATCACCAACACAAGCCCGAGCAGTGATGGGACCAAGCTTTTTACAAAACGGCGCGCGAAGCGTGCCTACTACAAAGGGTTGTGGATTTTCATAACGAGTTGAATGCCTATCCATGGGTCTTCAAAGGAGATGACGCCGTGTCAATTCTGCACGAATCGATCGACGAGCGCATTGATGTCACCAGTTTGCTCCATGCCCTGACCTCCGTGAAGAAAGGGAATTTCTCTGTTCGACT
>DASZFN010000360.1:0-14466 GCA_035939715.1 Gemmataceae bacterium
CAGCTATGTCGTCGCCGATGCCATGCGCGCCGCGCCGGTGCCGGTGTCGAACACCGACCTGAACTGGTCGGCCACGGGTGACGGCATCGCCGGCCCGGCTGCCGTCAACCAGCAGACCGGCTTCACCATCGCCCGCACCTACACCATCAGCGGCGCCGCCGCGCCCAGCAGCTTTACCATTGCCTACTATGCGTCCATGTCCTCGAACCCCAAGCAGGACCTGAGCAAGGCCACCTTCCTGGGCAAGGAGACAATCAGCGCGGCGGCCGACCTGGCTGTCGGCAATCACGCCGGCACGAGTCCGACGTTCCAGTTTGCCAACGGCGGCGGCTACACCTTGTTTGCTGTGCTCAACGCCGACAACAGCTTCACCGAGTCGGATGCCGCCAACGACACCAACAACCTGGCCGTCTCGGCGCAGCCGACGGACGTGTCCGGCCCGGTGGTGGTGGACAACGGCGACTCGACCTACTCGGAGACAGGCACGTGGACGAGCCAGCTTGACAAGGGCGCCTACGGCGGCAGCGACCGATACACCCCGGCGGGCGGCACCGGCTCGACCACGGCCACCTGGGTGGTCACCGGCCTGGCGCCCGGCACCTATGCCATCGAGGCATCCTGGGGACCGTATTACAACCAGTCCACCAATGCCCCGTACGCCATTTACGATGGCTCAACCCTGGTGCAAGTGGTGACGGCCGATCAGACCAAGACGCCGAGCGGGGCCACGGTCGGCGGCGTGCCGTTCCAGATCCTGACGCACGTCACGATCACGAGCGGCACGCTGACGGTGGTGCTGAGCAATAGCGGCAACAACAGTTACGTCATTGCGGATTCACTGCGCGTGGAATAGAGTGAACGGCTTGCCGATGAGATTTCGGGAGTTTCTGGCAGGGCCATCGAAAAGAAAACTCAGGTGAGGGCTAACCAGGCCGCCAGGCAGGCGGTCTTCTCATCGGCGCGCCAGGGCCCAGGCAAGTGCCGGCCGAGTTCGGTTACAGTCCGCTTCAGGTCGTTCACCGGCCGCTTGAGAATCGTCTCAGCCTGGTGGTAGGCATTTCGCTCGACGATGACAGAGCATGGCAGTCCGCACGCTTTCAACGCATCCTCCAGCGTGGTGCGGAACAGCCGTCCTTCGAGGGCGTGCGCCCGGATATGCGGATTGCTAATCCGGTCCGGATCGATGTCGCTGCCCACTACCAGGCTGGCCGCACAAAGGTGGAACTGTCTGTCGCGGTATTCCTTAACGAGTTGGCGCGCGGATTGGTTTGCGGCCCGTTGGATGATCTTGCGAAGCTTTTCTATTTTGGCTTCATCCGTTTGCAGTTTGCCCATGCCGGCGTGGTACGGCTGAATCGTCCCGGCGACGGCAGGGTCGGAAAGCTCGATCCGCCGCCGGTCCCGTACCTGTGGAGACTTCAGGGAGCCGGCAATTAAGACTGCCGTAGCCCAGCCCGATTTCACGCGAAATCCGATGGCTGCCTGCGCAGGGGATGCGTCTCCAACCATGCTCCCTCTCCAAACCGATCAAGAACCTGTTCTTGGGCGAGAGTCAAGCGCTGCTTCCTGTCAGCATGGCTTACGACGCATGCCTTGTTTGCGCGGCGGGCTGCGCATGGCGACGAATTAGATCGCTTCTGTTGTCGCGCCCTGTTCTACCAACAAGGCACGGTACCAATCCTCGGCCTGTGCAGCCCGTCCCGGCAACTGAACGCTTCCCCAGATCAACGACAATGTACCGCGTGTTTCCGGTCCTGTCTTCGTGCGTTGCGCGTCCTTCACGGCGTTGGCGCATGGCCCTTCCGCGTCGAAGAGGCAGAGCAGTCCGCCCAGGTCAATCGTTTGGCCGGAAGCGTTGAACACATAGCTCGCTCCTTGCGGCGCCACACCGACTCGAAACGGCTCGTGCGCGCAGGCCAGATCCACAACGCTGATCGGCAAGCCACTGTGCAGGGAAACGATGTTGCAAACATCCACGGCGACATTGATCGACCCCAGGCGTCCTTCAGCGACTGCCTTGATGAGGTATTCCGAAGCGGGCTTGCTCCGGCCGGTCGGCTTGAAGCCGCCGTGGCGCAGCAGGTGGCGGACCGTTTCGCGGACCGAGTCGTCGTTATGCAAAGGCGCCGGCGCATGGCTGTCAAGGAGCGCTTGCCGCTCCGGCGCTGAAGGCATCTCTCCAAGGGGCCGAGGGAAGCGTGTCACAAAGGCACGCAGATCCAGGAGTGGATGCGGGTCAATCGTCAGCATTGCAGTTGTTATAACGAAATGAGGCGCCGTTGCCGACCTTGTTGGCAGAGCCAGGTTGTTGGGCGTTTACGCACGGCGGTCATCTTGATGGCAAAAAATAAGCTAGACTTAAAGTTGGCAGATCGTGGGAAAGCTCTCAAGATTTATCGGCAAAACATCCGAAAAAAAAGATGTGGCCCATTAGAGCACAGAAAGGACTTTACCATGCAGCGCCGCCATGTCCTGGCTTCGACCATCTTGCTCGGATCCTTGTTTCTCGTTGTGCAGGGTGGAACTGCCCAGCTCAAGATTGTCGAGGGAACTGCCCAGCCCCAGGGACCGAAGAAAGAGCTGAGCTTGACGCAGCGCCTGGCCCTGGCCAGCAAGCTTTCTGAAGAGAACGCCGACAAGTTCTTTCAGGCTCTCGGCCCGGTCGTTCGCGAGGAGTTGAGGCGGGGCAAGGAAGTCTCCATTCCCGGTCTCGGCCAGTTCCGGGTCGTGCGCGTGCAAGAACATCGCGATTTGCAGAACGGCCGGCCGGTGGTCATCCCGGCCTCCAATCAGGTCGAATTTCTTACCGAAGGCTCCATGGCAGACGCGGTCAATACACCTGGCGTGCCCACCGCGGACACGGTGGTGCCGTTCCATTACATCCCGCTGCCGGGCCAGACGCCGGGCCAAAAGATCGGTAATCTGAGGACCCCGCCGACGCGAACCAAGTAGCCGGCGGCGGCCCTGACTGCTGGGTTTGACGCCCGGCCCTCCGTCAGGTAAAGTGCAACTATATGTTGGCGAAGCACGCATTTGTCCCGGTCGGCATTACCGTAGCGCAGGGAGTGCGCATCGTGTCGGTCGTAGCGGTTATGACGGAGGATTAACGCCGGGGCTCCATCGCCAGCGCATCACGAAACTGTCCCGGCCCTGAGGCAACTTGCTTCAGGGCTTTTTTATTGCAGGTGACCATGGCACGCATTCGCATTTATGACACGACCTTGCGTGACGGCAGCCAGGGCGAAGGCGTCAACTTCTCCCTCCAGGATAAGCTGCTCCTGACGCGCCGGCTCGATGAGCTGGGCGTGGACTATATCGAGGGCGGCTATCCGCTGTCCAATCCCAAGGACTTCGAGTACTTCCGCGAGGCCCGCAAGCTCAGCTTGCGTCATGCCAGGGTGGCGGCCTTCGGCATGACGCGCCGCAAAGGCGTGAAGCCGGCCGAGGACACCTGCCTCAAGGCGCTGCTGGACTCGGAGGCGCCGCTGGTCACCATCGTCGGCAAGACCTGGGACCTGCATGTCCGCGACGTGCTCAATACGACGCTTGAAGAAAACCTGAACATGATCGCCGACTCGGTGTCGTACTGTAAGGCCGCCGGCCGGGAGGTGTTCTACGACGCCGAGCATTTCTTCGACGGCCTGCGCCACAACGCCGAATACGCCATCCGCACGCTGCAAGCCGCTCAGTCGGCAGGCGCGGCGGTGATCATTTTGTGCGATACGAACGGCGGCACCTTGCCGGAGGAGATCGCCGCGGGAGTTGAACAGGCCCGGCGGGCACTGCGCGTGGAGATCGGCATTCATTGCCACAACGATTGCGACGTCGCCGTGGCGAACAGCCTGGCCGCGGTGGCCCGCGGAGCGACGCAGGTGCAAGGCACGATCAACGGCATCGGCGAGCGCTGCGGCAACGCCGACCTGGTGCCGATCATCGCCAACCTCGCCCTCAAACGGGGCTACGAGGTGCTCGCCTCCGGCAGCCTGGCCCGGCTCACGGAGGTGTCGCGCTACGTGTACGAGATTGCCAACATGAACTTTCGCTCGAACCAGCCGTTCGTCGGCGCCAGCGCCTTCGCCCATAAAGGAGGCATGCACACGCACGCCATTGTCCGCAACCCGGTCAGTTACGAGCACATCAACCCGGAGACGGTCGGCAACGAGCGCCGCGTGCTGGTCAGCGAGTTATCGGGCCAGGCCACGATCCTGACCAAGACGACCAAGTATGCCATTCAGAATGACAAGGGTTTGATGGCCAAGATCCTGGGTCAGGTCCAGGATCTGGAGAATGAAGGCTACGAATTCGAGGCGGCGGAAGCCTCCTTCGAGTTGCTGGTGCAGAAGGTGGCCGGCCTGTACACACCGAAATTTGAGCGCCGCGCCTATCGCGTCAATGTGGAGCGCACCGTGCAGGGGCAGCCGGTGACGGAGGCCACCGTGAAAGTTCGCGTCGGCGAGCAGCTCATGCACACGGTGAGCGAAGGCGATGGGCCGGTGAATGCGCTCGACGCGGCCTTGCGCAAGGCGCTACTGCCCGTTTATCCGCGCCTGGCGGAGATGCATCTGGCGGATTACAAGGTGCGCGTCGTCAATGCGCGGGCGGAAAGCGCGGCCAAGGTGCGCGTGGTGATTGAATGGCGCGATGCGGATAGCGTCTGGGGGACGGTGGGCGTCAGTGAGAATATTATTGAGGCCAGTTGGCTGGCTCTGTCGGATGCCGTGGAATACAAGCTGTGCAAGGATGAAGAAAAGCGATGAGGTGCGGAGGGGTGATGCCCGCAGCTCACCGGAGATGCGATGTTGACTGTTTGCGCGAAACTACATGACTGTGCGGGATGTTGCAGTAGGGTAACCCCACGCGCCAGTTTTGAAGTTGCGTTTTTTCATCACGCACCCGCGCAGTATTCCGATGCCACGGCCTTGTGCTGTGGTGCCTTACGTTGGTTTCTACGCACCGCAGCGCCCTTTTGCGTATTTGATGCCACGGCCTTGTGCCGTGGTGCATCACGTTGGCTTCTACGCACCGCAGCGCCTTTTTGCGTATTTGATGCCACGGCCTTGTGCCGTGGTCGCTCACGTTGGCTTCTACGCACCGCAGCGCCCTTTTGCGTATTTGATGCCACGGCCTTGTGCCGTGGTCGCTCACGTTGGGTGCTAACCTTGCTCACCAGAAACGAGCGTGAAGTACCACGGCACAAGGCCGTGGCATCCATAGACCAAAAGGCTCCCGGGCTAGAAAGCAACGTAACTGACCACGGCACAAGGCCGTGGCATTACCTAAACAGAAAAAGCGCAATTTCAAAACGCACCAGCGAGGGTTCTGGCCGCAACAAGGACCGGTGCGAGCGCGTCGGCTTACCATGCTGCGGAATCGTGCACGCTGACTCAGCGTTTAATTCCAAGCCGCATGACGATGGTCGAGCCTTGCACGGTGCTGGCCGCGACCAGCATGTCGCTGCCAGGCTTGGCGTCCGCGGCGGGAGCAAAGGCGACGCAGTTGAAGCGGCCCGTTTTTTCCTTGGTGAAAATAATCCGGTCGTTGGTCATGCTCCAGAAGTTCAGGCGGCCGTCTTCGCCGGCGGTGGCCAGGATTTTGCCGTCCGGCGAAAACGCCAGGTCCTTGACATTCTCCTTGTGGCCTACCAGCGTGGCCGACTTGCCGCCGCCGCCGAGCAGGTACACGGTTTTGCGGGTCGCGACGGCGACCGATTTGCCGTTGGGATGGTAAACCATGTGCATTTCAAAGATGCCGCCGGGAGTCTTGAGGGAGCCGGTTTGCTTCGGCGCCGGTCCGGTGACGTCCCAGATGCGCACCTGGCCGTTGCCGGACGAGGTGGCGAGCACCTTGCCCTTGGGATTGAAGGCGACGCTCTTGACGCCGAAGATGTCGTCGGTCTTGAGCAGGCCGCGCTCCGTGGCCTGGCCGCCGTCGATGTTCCACAAAATGCCGTTATTGTCGTCGGCGCACGACGCCAGCAGTTTGCCGTCCGGCGAAAAGGCGACGCCGGTGACGCCGCCGGCATGTTCCTTGAGCACCTGCTTTTCGCGATACGGCTCGGCACTCAGGTCCCACAGGCGCACGGTTTTGTCGCCGCCGGCCATCGCCAGCAGGGCGCCGTCCGGCGCGAAGGCCAGCGATTTGATGCCGAAAAAGATATTGGCGCGCAGCACCGCTTTCTCTTTGGGCTGACCGTCGCCGATCTCAAAAAGCTGGACGTTCTGGCTGCCGATGGCCAGGGTCTTGCCGTCGGGGCTGAAGGCCAGCGCGTGGATATGCTGCCGTGCCTGGTCAATCTGGTATTCCTCAAGGATATCCAGACCGGCCTTCGCCTTCTTTTTCTGTGCGTTAGCCGGTGAGCACAAAACCGCTAAGCCCAGTACGGTCACCGCCAGGATAGCGGCTCCCGGCAAGAGTCTTTGAACGAACGATTGCATGACCAATGGTCCTCAGGTATGAAACGGCAACGCAAGCAATGATCTATGATGCCAAGGCGAAATCGAAGACGCAAGATTTGATGGCGCATTTCCGTCTTCGTGAACGATGACCAGGACGACCCATGACCACTGAACTATCCAAGCAATACGATCCGCGGGAAGCGCAGCAGCGCTGGCTGCAGTTCTGGGAGGAGCACGGCTACTTCCATAGCCGGCCGGACCCAAATCGCCGGCCCTACTGCATCGTCATCCCGCCGCCCAATGTGACCGGCGCGCTGCACATGGGTCATGCGCTCAACAACACGTTGCAGGACGTGCTCATCCGCTTCCACCGCATGCAGGGGAACAATACCCTGTGGATGCCCGGGACGGATCACGCCGGCATCGCCACCCAGGCCGTGGTCGAACGCCGCGTGCGCGAGGAAGAGGGCAAGACCCGCCGTGAGCTCGGGCGTGAAGAGCTGATCAAACGCATCTGGCAATGGAAGGACCAGTATGAGGCGCGCATTCTCCGCCAGTTGCGCGAGCTGGGCTGCAGTTGCGACTGGGCGCGGACGCGCTTCACGCTCGACCCCGTCTGCGCCCGTGCCGTACGCACCACCTTCTTCCACATGTTTCGCGACTGCTACATCTTCCGCGGCAAGCGGCTCGTGAACTGGGACACGCACTTGCAGACCTCCGTCGCCGACGACGAGACCTACGACGAGACCATCAAGGGCGGCTTCTGGACATTCCGCTACCCGGTCAAAGACAGCAACGAGACGATCCGCTTCTCAACCACCCGCCCGGAGACCATGCTGGGCGATACGGCGGTCGCCGTGCATCCCAACGATCCGCGCTATCAGCACCTGATCGGCAAGACCGTCACGATCCCGCTCAACGGCCGCGAGATCCCGATCATCGCGGACGGCTTGCTCGTGGATCCGTCGCTCGGCACCGGTTGCGTGAAGGTCACGCCCGCGCACGATCACAATGACTACGCCTGCGGCCAACGGCACAAGCTGCCCATGATCAATATCCTCAACCCCGACGGCGCCATCAACGAGAACGGCGGCCGCTTCGCCGGGCTCGACCGCTACCAGGCCCGTGAAGCAGTGACCGCCGAGATGGAGAAGCTCGGTTTCTTCGAGGGCCGCGAGGACCGCGACATCACGCTCAAATACAGCGACCGGAGCAAGACGCCGATTGAGCCGTATTTATCCGACCAGTGGTTTGTGAAGATGGGCGACCGCAGCGACGCCAAGCCCGGTTTCGCCCAGATGGCGGCCGACGCTGTGACCTCGGGCAAGGTGAAGTTCTTCCCCGAACGCTATGCCAAGACCTATCTTGATTGGCTCGGCGAGAAGCGCGACTGGTGCATCAGCCGGCAACTGTGGTGGGGACATCGCATCCCCATCTGGTACACCCGCTGTCCGGAAGCGGAATTGAAAAAGGCGTTCGCCGGCCGCGATGATGTGGTCTGGCGGCTGGACGAGGGAAACGATCGCTGGCTCGTCTGCGGCCTGGAGGATTTGCCGGCAGATGCCCTCGGTCCAAAGTACCCGCTGGAGCGCGATCCCGACGTCCTCGACACCTGGTTCAGCTCCGCGCTCTGGCCGCATTCCACGCTGGGTTGGCCCGGCCCCGCGCTGCCGGATCAGCCGCCGGGAGATCAGAATCCAGAATGGCAGCAGCTGAAGTACTACTACCCCACGAGCGTGCTCGTCACCAACCGCGACATCATCACGCTCTGGGTGGCGCGCATGGTGATCACCGGTCTGTATAACACGGGCCAGATCCCGTTCCACCATGTGTACATTCACCCGCAGATCCTGGACGCCTTCGGCGAACGCATGAGCAAGACCAAGGGCAACGGCGTCGATCCGCTCGACCTCATCGAGCGCTACGGCACCGACGCCCTGCGCTTCTCGATGGTGCACGCGGCCACGGAAACGCAGGACACGCGCCTGCCGGTGTCCAACGTCTGCCCGCACTGCGATACGCTCGTCCCGGTCAAGCAAGAGCACATGTACATGCGGACGCGCAAGCTGACGTGCCCGAACTGCAAGAAGCCGTTCCGCCCCGGCGGTCCCTGGCCGGCGGACGACAAGGATTTGCCGACCGCCAGGCAGGCCTCCGAAAAGTTCGAGATGGGCCGCAACTTCGCCAACAAGCTGTGGAACGCCGCCCGTTTCCTGTTGCTTAACCTGGAAGGCTACACGCCCGGCGCCCTGCGGCTCGAGGATCTGCCGATGGAAGACCGCTGGATTCTCAGCCGCCTCGCGACCACGACGGCGGCCGTGACCGGCCAACTGGAGAGCTACCACTTCAGCGAGGCGGCGCGGGCGATTTACGATTTCACCTGGTCGGAGTTCTGCGACTGGTACGTGGAGATGAGCAAGGGCCGCCTGCGCGATCCGGGCAGCCGGGCCCTGGTGCAGCGCGTGCTGGCCGGCGTGCTGGACGCCGTGCTGCGCCTGGTGCATCCCATTATGCCGTTCGTGGCCGAGTCCATCTGGCAGGCCCTGGCGGAGGCCGCCTTCGAGCGCGGCTTGCCGAATCCCGAGCCCGCCAGCGAGAGCGTGACGATCGCCCCCTGGCCTCACCTGCCCGAAAAGTGGCAGGACGCCGCCATGGAGCAGCGCTTCGCGCGCATGCAAGACCTGGTGCGCGCCATCCGCGAGGTGCGCAATCGCTACACCATTGATCCGAAGACGGGTCTCGAAGTCTTCGTCCGCTGCAGCGAAGCCGTGGCGGCCGACTTCCGCGCCCTGACGCCCTTCATCACCCTGCTGGCCGGCGTCAGCCGCCTGGAGTGCGGCCCGGCGACCCAGAAGCCGCCGCAAGCCACGACCGCGGTGCAGACCGAGTTCGAAGCCTATATCTCGCACCGCGGTCTCATCGACGTGTCTGCGGAAGCCAGGCGTTGGCAAAAGCAGTTAGCGGAAAAGCGCAAGCACCTGCAAGCCGCCGAAGCCAAGCTGGCCAACGCCAATTTTACCGAGCGAGCGCCGGCCGAGGTGGTCCAGCAACAAAGGGCCCTGGTAGCGGATTTGCAAAAACAAATCCTTATCATAGAAGAGACGTTGCGCGAGCTGGGCGCGGGATAGGATGACTCCATGCGGACAGAGCTGTACTGGATAGAGGGACCGTGGCCTGGGCGTTTGGCAATTGCGCCACGCCCGCGCGGCGGCGACTGGCTTGAAGACGAAATTCATTCCTGGCGCCGCTCCGGCGTCGATGTCGTTCTCTCTCTCCTCACACCCGACGAAATTACGGAGCTGAGCTTGGCCGAGGAGGAAAGACTGTGCCGGGCAAACGGCATCCAGTTCGTGCCTTTCCCGATCCTGGACCGAGGGATTCCGCCGTTGCTGCCGGTGTTCTCGGATCTGGTGACGAAGCTCGCGGAACGACTCGCGGACGGGAAGAACATGGTTATTCATTGTCGCCAGGGCATTGGGCGAGCGGCCCTGGTCGCGATTTGCTTGCTGGTCGTTTCCGGCGTTGATTCCGCGGCCGCCATCCAGAGGGTTGGTTTGGCACGTGGCTGTTCCGTTCCAGAAACGCCCGACCAGCAGCGGTGGATTGCAGACTTTGCCAGGTCACTATTGACTCAGCTCCCGAAGTGAAGTTGCTCCTTCGGTGTGCGATTCTTGCACTATCGGCTCCGCCGGGCTTGTCCCGGTGGATCGATGACTGGTGGCCAGTAACCGATGCAGGTATACCCGATGGCCTCCACCGGGCTCGTCCCGGTGGAGTCATGACTGACGGCCGGCTGACAATCGTCGCTCCACGGGACAAGCCCCGGTGGGGGCGATAATTGTCTCGATGCCACAGATCTGGCTGCCCGTCACCGGTCCCACGGGGACAAGCCCCGCGGTGCCGGTTATGCTGACAGTCGACCACGGTTATATGGTCTAGCCGTGCCCGCTTTGCACGTCCAGTGCGCCTTGACCGAAGCTGCTCGGCCGGCTAGACAAATCCCCATGAATAACTTAACCGCATTGACCGTCCTCGCGCTCGGCCTGTTCTGTGTCCGCGCCGGCGCCCAGGAAAAAGTCATTCGCCTGTACGAAGGTCCGGCGCCCGGTTCGGAGAACTGGCAACAGGAGGAGAAAACGAACCGCAGCAAGCTCTGGCAGACGCGCGTCGTTTTCAATGTCGTCAATCCCACCTTGACGGTGTTCCAGCCCACCGAGTCCAGGGCGAACGGCACGGCGGTCGTCATTTGCCCCGGCGGCGGTTTTCATGCTCTCTCCATCGACAGCGAAGGCTTTGATGTCGCGCGCTGGCTGGCGGCAAGAGGCGTCACCTGCTTTGTGCTGAAATATCGCCTGGTCGCCTGCCAGACCGATGACCCCGCCAGGGAACTCATGGAAAAAGGCCGAAAGCTGGAGGCCGCCGTGGCTCCGGTAGTGAAGCTGGCCCTGGCCGACGGCCAGGCGGCGGTCGCTTACGTGCGGCAGCATGCCGCGGAGTATGGCGTTCACCCCAAACGCATCGGCATCCTGGGCTTTTCGGCCGGCGGCACCGTGGCGGCCTCGGTGGCCTATAACTACACCGCCGACTCCAAACCCAATTTTGCCGCCCCCATTTACCTGCAATACGACTGGACCATCAAGACAGGCGGCGTGCCCGCAGATGCTCCGCCGCTCTTCCTCCTGGCCGCCACCGACGACCAGGTGCGCCTGGCGCCGCACAGCGTCGCCCTTTACCAGCACTGGACCGCCGCCGGCAAATCCGCCGAACTGCACCTCTACTCCCGCGGCGGCCACGGCTTCGGTATGCGCAAGCAAGGCCTCCCTTCCGACCACTGGATCGAGCGCTTCGCCGACTGGCTGGAAGTGCAGGGGCTGCTAAAGAAGTAGTAAGAGACAGTCCGCCGCACCTCGCAGCTATTGACCGTTTTTCCTTGCGTGCGGATCATTTCCCTCGCATAATCAGCACCGTCCGTGCCTTTCGGACTCAAACAGATCCCGCTTTTTTCCTGCAAGCTGGTGAGGAGTACGCCATGACGAGCATTAGCACAAGAAACCGGGCTGAGATGTTCGCCAGGGCCATTGCCCTGGTGGTCACGCTAATGGTCGTGGCGCTGTCCAGCCGTGCCGCTGCCGTCTCAAGCATTGGGGCAGGCGAGCAGGCCGGAGATGTGGCGGAATTGCCGACTGATCTGGCCCAGGTGCCAGTAAGCGCTTCTGGTTTCATCTCGATTCGGGTAGCAGATCTTTGGCAAAGCAAGCTTGTACCCGAGTTGCTCCAGAAAATTGCGGCGGCCGACGGGGATGCGGCAGGCGATCTTGAGCGCGGTCTGGTGAAGCAGTGCGAAGGCATCACGGGCGCTGCCCCGGCTGACGTGGAACGTCTGACGATTGTCCTGCCAATGGACCTGTCGTTGTCGGCGCAGTCCTGGCCGATACATGTTGCCACGGTGCGACCTTACAATCGCGATCAGGTTCTCAAGATCTGGGAAGGCGGGACCGCTGAGCAAGTAACCATGAGCGGTGAAGCCGTCTACCGGAGCAAGCAACGAGGCGGGCGTGTGCTGCGCTTTCTGGACGACCGGAGTTATCAGGTGCTGGTGCCGGTCAGCCTGGGGGTCAAAAATCCGGATGCCGAGGCACTTCGAGAGACTCTGCCGTTGGCTGCCGGCAAGCAACCGCTCGTGGCTTGCCTGACGCCCTCGGGCATCTTGAAACAAGTGGAGCAAAAAGAGCTGCGCCGTAACATCCCGCTTGCCCTATTGCTTACAACCCATCCCGTTTTGCTGACGCGTTCGGCCACACTCACTTTTGATTTGGGCGACCCATCCCGGCTCCAATTACGGCTGATCAACGCCAATGAAAACTTGGCGGCGGTCAATGTTGAATCCGTGCAGAAAGGGCTTCAACTACTGGGTCGCCTACTCGGTAAACCAGCCCGGCCGTTGAGCGGTGCCCGCGGCACAGGTGAAGAGTCCTGGCTTCTGGAGCTTGGCCGGAAACTTCTGGGTGAAGTTGCCGTCCAACAACACGGAAACGTCACCAACGTCTCCCTGGATTTGAAGGAAGACATCAAAAGCGACCTGGCGCAGGCATTGGCCAAGGCGCGAGTGGCAAGCGATCGCATACGCAGTCACAACAATTTGAAGCAAATTGCCCTCGCCCTGCACAACTACCACGATGCCTACGGCCACTTTCCACCGGCAACCGTGAAAAGCAAGGACGGCAAGCCGTTGTATAGCTGGCGGGTTCTGCTGCTTCCCTACATGGATGAATCCGCGCTGTACCGAAAGTTCAAAACCGATGAGCCGTGGGATAGTCCGAATAACATGCCGCTTGTCCAGCTGATGCCCAAAGTGTTCGCCGCACCTGGCAAGAAAGAGGCAGTTCCGTTTGCGACCCACTATCAAGTGATAGTTGGCGAAGGGGCCGTGTTTGAGCCCGACCGGACGACAAACCTGGCGCAGATCGTGGACGGCCTGTCGCGCACGGTCATGGTGGCAGAGGCTGCCGCGGCGGTGCCGTGGTCGAAGCCGGAAGATGTCGATTTCGATCCACGTGGGCCCCTGCCGAAGCTTGGTGGCATTTTCAAGGACGGCTTCCACGTGGCCGCCGCAGATGCGTCGATCCACTTCGTCCCGGACGGAGTTGCGCCGGACACACTGCGCGCACTGATCACGCGGGCAGGAGGCGAAAATGTCTCATTTCCGGCTGAATGGGCCCGCACTGACGACTTGGAACTGGGCGAACAACCCGTGCCCAAGCCACAAGCGCCCGGCCTGGTCCGCACCACGACGGCAGGCTCCGGCGCTTCGGCCCAGCCCGAGAGCCCCAGGCGAACCCAGACAAAGTCGGCTGTCTCCGGCGAGTGGCAAACATTCACCGCCCGCATGCAAGGATTTCGCATCGATTTTCCGGGAAAGCCCCAGGAAAAATACTCGCGCTTGATTGATAACAATGGTCGTGTTCACGAAGTTTACAGGGCGTGGCTGGAATTGCCGGGTACGCGCATGGAGTTTTCGGTCCAGTGCGAGGCGAATTCTGAGATGGACAAAGAGAAGGTAAAGCAGCGCGTCGAAAAGTTTCTGCACGCCACCATGAAGCTTCATAAGAACCACAAGAACCCGCGCAATATTGAGCTCGGCGAACACGTCGGTTTCGAGCTCATCTATCCGCGAAAGTCAGGCACTGAGACCTCCGAAGTCGTTCTCAGATATTTCGAAACCGGCAAAGTCGGCTGCCAGATCGCGGTCCGCGCCCCCGAAAACGTTCTGAGCGCCAAGGAGACGGCCAGGTTCCTGGACTCATTCGTCTTGCTCACACCTGACGAAATCCGTGGAGATGGGTCCGGTACCGGTCCGGATAAGATGCTGCTGGAGGACACCTTTAGCGGCGGCGAAGGCGCTCTGCTGATTCAGCACTGGATGGACATCGGGCCCGGCTGGGACGAGTACGGCCAGGGCGCCTGGCGCATCTATAACAAGCAAGCGCGCATTCGCATCCAGGCAGGCCAGGACGTGATCGCCGCCGACGCCGGCGGCCCGGGCCGCATGCTGACCTGTGACATGACCACGCCCGCAGGCAGTGTGACCGGCCTGGATGCAGGCTTGATCTTGCGCATGCTGGACAACAATAATTACTGGATGGTGGCGTTTTACGAAAAGGAGATTCAGATCTACAAGAAGGCGGGCGGCGCTTTCACCAGCCTGGGCAAGGTTCCGTTCCCCTTCGCCCCGATCCGCACCTATCGCCTGAAGATTACGATGCATGACAATGTGCTCGCCGTCCATGTCAACGGCGCCAAGAAGCTGGAGGCCAAAATGGACGCGTTCACAACTGCAACAAAGTTTGGGCTGCGCGACAATTCAGCGCCCAACCGCCAACCTGGGTGGGCGAACTTCAAGGTGACGAACAAGGGAGACTAGCCATTCCTGGGAAATACTGTTGCTCTTGGGAAAGCCGCTTCGGGCAAACACTTCGTCCGGACAGGTAGCTAGAAAGAGTCGATTGAGCTCGCTTTGAAAATCGCGCTGCCTTGCTCGATCAAGAAAAAGGACAAACCCATGTCCGTTAGC
>DASZFN010000361.1:0-22232 GCA_035939715.1 Gemmataceae bacterium
GCTGCCTGAGGACTTGGTTCCTGCAGCGACGCAGTGCCGGCAGCTTCCCGTGACTGCGAAAGGTTCTTCCCATTTGGCTCCGGACACTTTGATTCAATAGATTCCTAAATAGTCCAAATCATGCAGAGTCAGTCGGGCAACAGGGGCATGAAAGTTGCTCCATTCCTGCCCCTACGTAGCCACGTCAAGGCGGTTTCCTCTCCCGCACCGGAACGTAGTTCTATTAAAGTAGGGAGCCGAAATGGAAAATCGGCAAGGCAGTCCGTCCCGTGGTCTGGCACGCGAACTGCGCCTCATCGTCAAGCGGGGCCGCAAGGTATGGCGCCTCGTGCCGCGACGCCACAAGCTGGCGCTGGCGGGCGCGGCCGTGCTTATGGCCCTGGTGAGCACCTGCAACACGGCGATTCCAGTCTTCCTCGGCAAGCTCGTGGACGGGATGCAGACGCAGACCCATCAAGGTCTGGGTGCCGAGCACATCCTGCGCTCGGCGGCTCTTTTCCTCGGCATCATCGCCGCCGCTTATGTCATTCGCGAAGGCCTTCAGGTGGCACGCCGGAATCTCGTCGAGAGCACCTGCACGCGCATTGAGAAATTAATGACCGTCAAACTGGTGTCGCATCTGCTCAAGCTGGAGATTGCCACGCTCACTCAGGAGCGCGTCGGTTCGCTTCATGGACGCATTCAGCGCAGCATCGTCGGCTTCGTGCGCTTTTTGCGCCTGTCGTTTCTGGACTTCTTTCCGGCGCTCTTCACCGGCGGGTTTGCCCTGCTGACGGCTTCCTTCAAGCAGCCCTATGTCGGCCTCGTCATGACAGGCGTCGTTCCCTTATCCATCTTCCTCACAGTCCGGCAATTGATTTCCCAGAAAGGCGTGCGGCTGTCTCTGCTGCGCAGCCGGGAGGTCATGGACGGCACGGTCGTCGAGCAGCTGAGCGGCATCGAATACGTGCGCGCCGCCAACACGCACCACCACGAAGTCGAACGCATCGCCAGGGCCGCCGAGAAACGCCGGGCCAAGGAGACGCGCCATCATTTTGAGATGTCGTTATTCGGATGTGCCAAGGCGCTGAATGAAGGTTTCTGGCATATCGCGGTCATCGGGCTAGCGCTGTACCTGGCGTCGCGCAGCATCATAAGCTTTGGCGACATCCTGACGTTTTCCATGCTCTATCTGAGCGTCATGGCGCCGCTCAATGAAGTGCACCGCGTCATCGACGAGGCACATGAAAGCGGCATCCACGTCGCGGACCTGCTGGATATGCTGACGCAACCCGTTGATGCTTCGTTTTCCGCGCATGAGGTGCATGAGCCGGTCCTGCACGACGGCCGGCCCATTCTCGAAGTAAAAGACTTGCGTGTGGAATACCACCCGGCCAATGGGCAGCCACGGCCGGCTCTGGATGGAATTTCCGTCTCCATCCACCATGGCGAAACCATCGGCATTGCCGGGCGTTCCGGATGCGGCAAGACCACCCTGCTGCGTGTCCTCATGCGCCTGATGCATCCTTCCGCCGGCACGGTCCTCGTCGGCGGGGTTCCGATCGAGCAACTCTCGCGCGCGAGCATCGCCCGACTGATCGGCTATGTCGGGCAGTATCCGTTTATCTTCGCCGGCACCCTCGCCGAAAACATCGCCTACGGGTCCGACAACGTGACGGATGAACAAATCCGGCGCGCCGCCAGCATGGCCTGCATTCACGACGAGATCGTCGCCATGCCGGGAGGTTATCATGCGCCCGTCACGGAGCGCGGGCAGAATCTCTCCGGTGGCCAGAGACAACGCCTGGCCCTGGCGCGCGTCTTTCTCAAGAACCCGCCCGTGCTCGTTCTGGACGAGGGCACCTCGGCCCTGGACAACATCAGCGAACGCCGCGTGCAGCAGGCCGTGGCCCGCGCCCGCGGCGACCGCACCATCATCCTCGTGGCGCACCGGCTATCCACGCTTATGGATGCCGACCGCATTCTGGTTTTCGACAACGGCCGCATCGCGGAGGACGGCAGCTACGACGCGCTGGTCCAGGCCGGCCGCGTTTTCAGTCAGTTAGTGCGCTGCGCCAGCAATATGGCGGAAGAGCCAGCTGAAGAAATGACGCCGCTGGAACGCCCGCGGCATGTTCATCACCGGGCGCACGAGGAAGCACCGCCAATTGCGCCACCGGAACCCGCGCCCGTCAGCGCCTGACAGGAAGCCCAAAGGCTCTTGAATGCGCGATCACACCTGCTGGGTGGCCGAGACTTGCTCCCAAAAAACGGTATGGCAGCGGAAGCACTGACCGAGGAAGAAGGACAACTCCTCACCGGTATTCAGCGTAAATGTGTACATCATCAGCCGGGGCAAGGGCTCGCCGCAGAAGCAGCCTTTCTCGCCGCGAGCCCTGGTTTCCCATAGCATTTTCCAGGTGTGGCGATTGAATAAGCCCTTCCAGCCGACAAAAGCGCTCAGGTAATGGCTCATGCGCGACCAGCGCACGTCTTCGGGACAGTACATGCCCAGCCGCTCGCAGGCCTTGACGATGGGATAATTGGGGGCATCGCAGTCGACATCAATCGGCCCTAAGCGGCTTGCCATGATCTTCTCTCTCCGTCCGGGTCTAGCTCATCGGTGGGCCTGCAAGAAAGGTTACAAAGCTACATTTTCCAAATAATGCAATTGTCGTGCCGCCAGCTTGCCCGGCAGTTCATGAGCGTAACACCGCTTCTATCCGGAATATAATTTGCTCGAAGCGTACCCGTAAAATATGCGGCCATCCGCGCCCGGACGTTTGTCCAGCCGCAAGTGATGCCTCCTGACAAATAATTTGCCCAGCCGGTTTTTGAGCATGGTACCGACTTCATCCTCGCGAAGGATTTCGCAATGAGACCAACAGACTGCAAGAGGCGGCTTCCGATCGGCGCGGAAGTTCTGCCCCAGGGCGGCGTCACTTTTCGCGTTTGGGCGCCGCGCTGCCAGCGCGTGCAGGTGGTGTTTGAAGGGGACAGCAGCTCGCGCGCCGGCGGACTCGAACTTTCCCGCGAAAGCAACGGCTACTTTTCAGGATTCGCCGCAGCGGCGAAGGCCGGCGATCGCTATCGCTTTCGCCTGGACGACAAGGACCTCCGGCCCGATCCCGCGTCGCGCTTTCAGCCCGAGGGGCCACATGGTCCTTCGCAGATCGTTGATCCATTCTCCTTCCGCTGGTCGGACGAGAAGTGGCCGGGCGTCCGCAAGGATGGCCAGGTCATTTACGAGATGCACATCGGCACCTTCACGCCCGAAGGCACCTGGCAGGCGGCCGCGGAGCAGTTGCCGGAACTTGCCGAGCTGGGCATCACGACACTCGAAGTCATGCCGGTCGCCGAATTCGCCGGACGCTTCGGCTGGGGCTACGACGGCGTGGACCTGTTCGCGCCGACCCGGCTGTACGGCGCGCCCGATGACTTTCGCCGCTTTGTCGATCGCGCTCATGCGCTGGGGTTGGCCGTTATCCTGGACGTGGTCTACAACCATTTCGGTCCGGACGGCTGCTACGTCCGCGACTTTGCCGAACACTACTTCACGGACCGGCACAAGACCGAATGGGGCGAGCCGATCAATTATGACGACGCCCATGCCGCTGGCGTGCGCGAGTTCTTCATCACCAATGCCGGCTACTGGATCGAGGAGTTTCACCTCGACGGTCTGCGCCTCGACGCCACGCAGAACATCTACGATGACTCGCCCGAACACGTCCTGGCCGCCATCGCGCGCCGGGTGCGGGAAGCCGCGGGCCGGCGGACAACCTTTATTGTCGCCGAGAATGAGCCGCAGCAGGTTCGCCTGATTCAGCCGCAAAGCCAGGGCGGTTACGGTCTCGACGCGATCTGGAACGATGATTTTCACCATAGTGTGCGCGTTGCGGTCACCGGTCATAGCGAGGCGTACTACGCTGAATACCTGGGCACGCCGCAAGAACTGGTCTCGGCCGTGAAGCGCGGTTTTCTTTACCAGGGACAACGTTACGCCTGGCAGAAAAAGCGTCGCGGCTCGCGCACCGACAAAATCGCCCGCGCCGCGCTGGTAACGTTCCTGCAAAACCACGACCAGGTCGCCAATTCCGCAAAAGGCGAGCGGCTGCACCTGCTGACGAGCCCCGGGCGCTATCGGGCGGCGACCGCCTTGCTCCTGCTCGGACCGGGGACGCCGCTGCTCTTTCAAGGGCAGGAGTTCGCCGCGTCCAGTCCGTTCCTGTTCTTCGCCGATCACAATCCAGATCTGGCCAAGCTCGTGCAGAAAGGCCGTGCCGGGTTCCTCAGTCAGTTTCCCAGCGTCCGCACCCCCGAGATGCAGGCGCAGCTCCCCCCGCCGCACGCGCCGAGCACCTTCGAGCAATCGAGGCTGAACCTTGCCGAGCGGCGCACTCATGCCCAGGCTTACGACCTGCACAAGGATTTGCTCCGCTTGCGCTGCAGCGACGCGGTGTTTCAGAGCTCCACGGAAATCGATGGGGCCGTTCTGGTGGAGCAAGCCTTTGTCCTCCGCTTCACGGCCGGGGGCGCCGAACGACTGCTGCTCGTGAACCTGGGCAGGGATCTCCACCTGGCGCATGCCCCCGAACCGCTGCTGGCGCCGCCTGCGAATCATCACTGGGAGACGCTCTGGTCCAGCGAAGACCCGCGCTACGGCGGCCACGGCACCCCGCCTGTTGAAACAGACGACGGCTGGCGCATTCCCGGAGAAGCGGCCGTTGTCCTTTGGCCTCGCGTGACTACGACTGAGGAGTCGTCCCGAGATGGAACCCATTAATCTAAGCCGCCTCGTGCGCCGCATGCCCTGGCCGGAAAGCCAGGAAGCCAGGAACAGCGGCCTGGTAGAACGTGAGTGGCTGGTCAGCAACGGCCTGGGCGGTTATGCGTCCGGCACCATCGCCGGAGCCTGCACGCGCCGCTATCACGGCCTGCTCATCGCGGCCCTCAGCGCCCCTCTTGGCCGCCAGATGATGCTGAATTATTTGTCGGAGCGGATTCGCTTGCCCGACGATAAGGTAATTCAAATCGGCGCTGCGGAGCACGACAAGAGCGCGCTGGAACTGCACGGTGTCGAGCATCTCCAGGAGTTTCGCCTGGAAGCGGGCTTGCCCGTCTGGCGCTACCAGGTGGACGATCACATTTTTGAGAAGCGCGTCCTGCTGCCGCATCAGCAGAACACGGTCCACATTGGCTACCGCCTGGTCGCGGGCGCGGGTCCGATTCGGCTCAAGCTGCGGCCGGCCCTGCATTTTCGCGGCCATGACGACCTGCCCAGCCCCAGGGACGGCGGGGCGTACACGGTCAAGACCATCGGGGATCGCTATGAAATCTCCCGCGGCCCCGGCGCGCCGACCTTGCGCCTGCAACTGCACGGCCAGGCTGCGGCCTTCACGTTGGAAAGCGCGGACTTGCCGAGTTTCTTCTATCGCGTCGAGAAGAGCCGCGGCTATCCCGCGGTCGCGGACCTGTGGAGTCCGGGTTATTTTCGGGTCGACTTGACCGCGGAGCAATCGGCCACGCTGGTGGCGTCCACCGAGTCATGGGAAATCATCCAGGCCTTGCTGCCCGAGGAAGTGCTGGACGCCGAACGGGAAAGGCGGCGGCGTCTGCTGGCCATCGCCCACCCGGCCGCGCGCGCCGGCTTCGGCGCCGAGTTAGTGCTGGCGGCGGACCAGTTCGTCATTCGTCCGGAAGGCCGCGTCGAGGATGCCGCCCGCGCCCATGCGGCCGGCGACGTGGCCCGCACGGTGATCGCCGGCTATCACTGGTTTACCGACTGGGGCCGCGACACCATGATCGGCCTTCCCGGACTGACCCTGGCCACGGGCCGCTCTCACGAGGCCGCGTCCATGCTGCGCACCTTCGCGCACCGTCTGCGCGACGGCCTGCTGCCTAACCTTTTTCCTGAAGGGAGCAAAGAGGGTCTCTATCATACGGCGGATGCCACGCTGTGGTTTTTCCAGGCTGTTGCCCGCTATGTGAACACGACGGGTGACCGCGACCTGTTGCGTTTCATGCTGCCTCGTCTGAAGGACGTGGTGGCCCATCACGTGCATGGCACCGATTTTGGCATCGGCGTCGATGCCGACGACGGCTTGCTCAAGCAGGGCGCGGCGGGCTATCAGCTAACCTGGATGGATGCCAAGGTGGGCGACTGGGTGGTGACGCCGCGCCGCGGCAAGGCGGTGGAAATCAATGCCCTGTGGTACAACGCCCTGTGCCTGCTGGAGAACTGGCTGCGCGAGGAGGGGGAGGAGAGCACCGCGCAATCCCTCGGCGCCCAGGCCCGAAAAGCCCGGCAGTCCTTCAACCGCCGCTTCTGGTATGAGAAGGGCGGCTATCTCTTCGACGTGGTGGACGGCGAGAGCGGCGACGACCCCGCCTGCCGGCCGAATCAAATCTTCGCCATGTCCCTGCCGCACGCCATCCTCGACCGCGAGCGCTGGCAGCCGGTGCTTGAAGTCGTCCGGGCGCGTTTGCTTACGCCGGTCGGCCTGCGCTCGCTCGCGCCCGACGATGCCAATTACAAGTCCAAATATTTTGGCGATCTGCGCTCGCGCGACGCCGCCTACCACCAGGGCACCGTCTGGGCCTGGCTGATCGGTCCGTTCATCGATGCCTGGCTGAAGATTCATTCCAAGGATTTTGCCGGCGCCCGCAAGTTCCTGGCGGCCTTTGAGAACCATCTCGACGAAGCCTGTCTGGGCTCGATCAGCGAAATCTTCGACGCCGAGGCGCCCTTCACGCCGCGCGGCTGCATTGCCCAGGCCTGGAGCGTGGCGGAAGTGCTGCGCTGCTGGGTGGAGATCACCGAACAGAGCCAGGTTTGACAGCCCGTCGGCAAAAGGGCAAGGATTGCTTATAGAAAAGCTTCTGCCCTTACGCCGAAGGCGTTGGACAGTACAGCCCAGGGTCGCGCCAGCGCACCCTGGGACTGAGAATTCCCCCCTGTGGCTCTACCCTGAAGGGGTTGCATAAAGCAAATCCCGCCCCTTGTGCAACCCCTTCGGGGTAGTTTGGGCCAGGGGCATGCTCTCCCAGAGTGCGCTGGCGCGACCCTGGGCTGTATTGTCTAACGCCTTCGGCGTATGAAGTGGAGTTTTCACTCCGCCCCCAATTCCGTCCGGCCGCGCAACATTCAAGTGCTACCATCAATAGATGGCAGCGTAGCTCTCCAGCTTCATGTTTCTTGACATTGCTGCGGACAAATACTAGAGTTCAATCGCTCGCCGAACTGAGCTGTGCATTCGTTTCTAGCCAGGCGGCGGTATCTTCAGTCCCGTCACGGTTTCTTGAACGGATGATCTTTGACTGAAAAGTCCTATCCCGTCTGATAGTTCTCCCCTCTGAGTTTTGTCCCGTCCGCTGATTTTCCAATTCGCCTTATTAATTGCTAAAGGAGTTTAGCGATGTGGACAATATCTTGCTTGTTCGGCCTGATCGTCTCTGGCACGCTGAATCCGGCGCCGAGCTGGAACCGCGACTACGGCCAGGCCTTGACGCGGGCCGGGGCGGCGCAAAAGCCTGTGGCCGTGTTTATCGGTACGGGAGCCGAAGGCTGGAAAGCGGTCTGCGAAGATGGCGAGCTGAGTCTTGAAGTTCGCCGTTTGCTGGCCGAACACTATGTGTGCGTTTACGTCGATGCCAATCAATCCGGGCAGGAGAGCGTGGTGCAATCTTTTGAGGCCACCCGCTTCCCGCTGCTGGTCCTGAGTACGCGCAACGGGACCTATCAGTCTTATCGGCATTCGGGAAAGCTCGCCCGGGCAAGTCTCGCCCAGGCCTTGCAGCGCCATGCCGCCCAGGACTCCTGGGAGTACGATGAGCCGGCGACGACTCATCCGGCGACGGCCGTGTCCAATGAGTCCTACTCCTTTGCGGCGCCCTGCCGTACCTGAAGGTAAATCCTGAACGCGTGCCGGTACGGCACGCGCCGACAACTCAGTCAAGTTCCCGGCAAGAGTCGAGTGGTCACGGTGGTCCGCTCGACTTCTGCTTTTCCGAGCCAGCTTCGCGCTTGAACGCAATACGCTCTTCGTGGTTAAGTAAGGGCCGGGGTCCTGGTTCCTATTCATTGTGCAGGAGAGCACCCATGAAGAGGCAACGCTTGCAGATGTTTCATGACAGCAAACGCACGGCGTCCCACGCTCGGCTGCAACTCGAACGGCTTGAGGATCGCCTGATGCCGGCTGTGCTGCCGCCGGGCTTCAGCGAAATGGCGTTCGGAGCGGGACTGGCCGGACCGACGGCGATGGACCTGGCGCCGGACGGGCGGATCTTCGTGGCCGAGCAGGGCGGCAGTCTGCGCGTAATCGATAACACTGGTCACCTGCTGCCGACTCCCTTTGTCACCCTGGCCGTCGACTCCTCAGGCGAGCGCGGCCTGATCGGCGTCACCCTGGACCCTTCCTTCGCCAGTGACCACTTCGTCTACGTGTACTACACGACGACGACGCCGGTGACGCATAATCGCATCAGCCGCTTCACTGCCAACGGCAACGTGGCCGTGGCGGGCAGCGAGCTCGATCTGCTTGACCTGGATCCGCTGTCGAGCGCCACCAACCACAACGGCGGCTCGCTGCATTTTGGCGCGGACGACAAGTTGTATGTGGGCGTCGGCGAAAACGCCAACGGCAGCAATTCGCAGACGCTCACGAATCTCCTCGGCAAAATGCTGCGCATCAACGCCGACGGCTCCATTCCCACGAACAACCCCTTTTACACCATGGCCACGGGCAACAACCGGGCCATCTGGGCCCTGGGTCTGCGGAACCCATTCACGTTCGGCGTGCAGCCGGGGACCGGCCGCATCTTCATTGACGACGTCGGCCAAAGCAGCTGGGAGGAGATCGACGACGGCATCGCCGGCGCCAACTATGGCTGGCCGGACAGCGAAGGCTTCCGCCAGCCCGGCGACACGCAGACGACGATCGGCACCTACCACGATCCCCTCTTTGCCTATGATCATTCCAACGGCTCGACCGCCATCACCGGCGGCACTTTCTACAACCCGGCCACGTCGCAATTCCCGCACAGCTACGTCGGCGATTATTTCTTCTCGGACCTGGGCGGAGGTTATATCAAGCTCTTCAACCCGGCCAACGGCACGGCTACGGGATTTGCCACCGGTCTATCCTTCCCGGTCGATCTGGACGTGGGATCGGACGGCAGTCTTTATTACCTGCAGCGCGGCACGGGCGCAACGACTGGGGCCATCTTCCGCATTCAGTTCACGGCAAACGCGACTTTTGTGACGCACCTGTACGAGGACCTGCTCGGCCGCGAGCCGGACGCGAACGGCCTGAATGGCTGGGTTGGGCAACTCAATGCGGGAACCAGTCGTTCTCAGGTCGTCCTGGCGATCGAGGGCTCCGCGGAGTACCGCGGCCACTTGATCGACGGCCTGTATCTGAGTTTCCTGAAAAGGGCGGCGGACCCGGGCGGCCGGTCAGGATTCGACCAGCTCCTGGCCGGCGGGGGCACAGTGGACGCCGTGCGCGCCGCCATTCTCGGCTCGCAGGAATACTTCACCCTGCACGGCGGCACAAACGACGGCTTCATCACGGCGCTCTATCAGGATGTTCTTGGACGGGCCCCCGATGCGAACGGCAAGGCGCACTGGTTGCAGCAACTGGCCAACGGTCAATCGCGGACCAATGTGGCCCTCAGCGTGCTGGCCACTCCCGAGGCCAAGCAGGTGCTGGCGACAGGCTTCTACGTCCGCTTCCTGAAACGCGGGGCTGACGCCAACGGCCTGACCACCTTCCAGAATCAACTGTTGCAGGGAGTGCGCGAGCAGACGGTGATCGCGGAAATCGTCGCCTCGGACGAGTACTTCGCGCGACCGTAGGGGTAAGACATGGCCCGCTGTAGCGGCGGATGACATGGCCAATACCCAATAGGGATGGGCAGTATTTTTGCCAGGCTGGTAGATGACCGCAAGGGGTATCCGGCTCTCCGATTTTCACCGCTTCCCTCTGTTTTTCCGTAACGGATTTACAAGGTGGCATTTGTATAAAGTGCCACCCTCGTTCCCGCCGTCCGGCACGCCTTTTGCTTCCAAGAGGGTTTTGGAACTCAAGGAGGCGCTATGTTTTTGCTGCGCTGCCGCAATGCCGATGACCGGCATTGCACCTCTTACCGCTACCACGCGCGTGTCGTCCCCCGCCTGGAAGCCCTCGAAGACCGAACCTTGATGTCCTGGAGCGAACTAACCGGGCTGCCAAATCCGGAGACGTACCTGGCGGCGGCCCTGGTCGCCGACGGACGTATTTTTGCTCTCGGTGGCACGGACAGCACCGGAGAGCCGACGACGACCGTGCAGGCCTACACGATCAACACCAATTCCTGGTCCCTCACGCTGGCTCCTCTGCCCGTGGCCAGTACGGGCCTTGCCGCACCGGTAGGTCCTGACGGACGCATCTATGCCATGGCCGGGCAAGGGTCGAGCGGCATTAACAATACCCTGGCAGCGTATACCGTTGCCTCCAATACCTGGCTGCCGCTGGCCAATATCCCTACGCCGCGCTACGATCTGGCCGCAGTCACGGGACCGGACGGGCGCCTCTATGCGATCGGCGGAGTGACGGCGTCGGGGACAAGCAACGTCCTGGAGGCTTACAACACGCGCACGAACATCTGGGTGCCCGAGCTGGGCATGCTGACGCCCCGCTCTTCCTTCGCGGCAGTGCTCGGCCCGGATGGCCGAATCTACGCGATCGGCGGGCTCGACGCCAATGGGCAGCCCCTGGCCAGCGTCGAGGCGTATACGGTGGCCAGCAATCGCTGGAATTTCGTGGCGAACATGCCGACGCCGCTCGCCGCCCCGGCGGCGGCCGTGGGACCCGATGGCCTTATCTATGCCATCGGCGGCGCCGACGTGAACGGCAATCCCCTGGACACGGTCCTGGCGTACACGATCGCGACCGATAGCTGGTCCGTCGTCCTCCCCATGCCGACGGCGCGCTCCCAGCTGGCCGCGGTCACTGGTCTGGACGGCCGCATTTATGCCGTGGGCGGCCGCAATGCGACCGGACCGCTGGCGACGCTGGAAGCCATGACGGTTGCCGCTGCGTCAGCCGATCCGCGCAACCCGGCTTTTGTGGCGCAAGTATACCTCGACCTGCTGCACCGTTCCGCCGATGCCGCCGGCGCCGCCGCTTTCCTCAACCTTTTGAACCAGGGACTCCTGACCAGGCCGCAGATGGTCCTGAGCGTTGAAGCAAGCGTCGAGTACCGGACGGAGCAGATCAATGCCATTTACGAAAAGTTGCTGCATCGGCCTGTCGACTCCGCAAGCTTGAACGCCTGGTTGGGCTTCCTGGCTGGGGGCGGGACCTATGAGCAAATCGACGAATTTGTCGCCGCCTCGGCTGAATTCTTTATCGCCAGCGGCGGCAGCAACGATTCCTTTCTGAACGCGCTCTACCAGGACGCGCTGGGCCGCGCCCCCGATCCGGCCGGCCGGTCCGGCATGGAGCAGATCCTGGCCGGCGGCGGCAGCCGCACGCAGGTCACCACGATCGTGTTCACGAGCCTGGAGTACGACCTGGACCTGGTAAACATCTGGTACGAGACCTTCCTGCATCGTCCAGCCGATGCCACGGGGCTCAACAACTTTGCGTCCGCCTTGGGACAAGGGACGCGCGATGAAACCATCGTCGCGGACATTGTGGGATCGGTGGAATACCTCGCGCGGCTGTAAGTTGCATCCTGCCGAGGCATGAGAGCGTCCCGTGGCTACTCTTCGCGCGGCTCCCTCAACAGCGGGCGGACTGGTCTATCTGGGCGCGGCGCCCAGATAGACCGGGGGAAAAGCACGCCGCGAGAGCACCATTCAAGATCGGTAGCGGTTGCCTACCTCGCCTTCTGAACGGCAGGTATCAACATGCCGATCAGAATCGCGATGATGGCGATGACCACGAGCGGTGTTACTCTGGCGGTGTTACGCGGCCCCGGAGTGGCGGGCGGCAGCCCGCTGAGTACAGGTCCCGTTGGGAAGAATTCTTGCCAACCGGGAATGCTGACTTGGCTCGGTATGTTGGCCATCATGCCCCCCGGCCCGAAAAGCGTGGCAAGCTGGCAAACGCATTTTTATAGGTGGCCGTCTTGGATCAGGATTCTTCTAACAACATCTCGCGCCACTGCGCCGGGCCCGCTTCGAGGATGAGGTAGTTCTCCTCGCCCTTGCGCGGCGGCGCCGGGCGGAAGCCGTAATAGCTGTAGAACGACTGCCACATGGCGCTGCGCGCTTCATAGGCGTGGCCGGTGGCGTGCTCCTTCGGCAGCCGGGCGCGCAGCGTGCAGTCCCGGTTGCCGCCGGCGCCGGACTGGCGATACGCTTCCCGGACACCCGCGCGGCCGAGACCGAGGTCGCGATAAGGTCCGCGCATCCACACGAGCAGCTCCAGCTCGCGGCGGTTGGCGTCGGCTTGCCAGGTGACGATCAGGCCGCACGGATCGCTGCTCGCGGCACTGTCTGTGTCTGAGGAGGTGACGGTCAGGAGCCAGACGTTGCCGGCGTTGCGGCCGCCCTGCCAGGCGCGGTGGATCAACGTCTCCAGGCGCTCCTCGTCGGGCCATTCCCAGTGGAACTCTTCACGCAAACTGGCCAGCACGCGGCGGAGCGGCTCCCGGTCGCCGGCCGGCTGATCGCCGAGCAGGCGCCCGTCGGCAGCCAGGCGCTCGGCGCGAACCGGGCCGACGGTCAAGCTTAGCTCCTTCTCGCAGAAGCGGACAAAGTCGCGGCTGAACTCGCCCCGGACCACCGGCCAGTACTTGCGGAAGCGGCGCGACAGCGTCCAGCGGCGGAAGACATTCATCCAGCCGCGGTTCAGAGGGTGGGCGAAGTAACCTTCCAGGTGGATGCTCAGCCAGACGTTTTCCATGACCTGCACCATCTGCGTCATCAGGTGCAGCTCGGCACGTTCGTGCTTCGCGGCCTGCATAGCAGCGGGCGGATGGGCTTGCCCGTTCGCGCCCAGCTCCTGGGCCAGCTCCGGGTACAGGGACTTGCTGAATTCACTCAGGTTTTCGTCCTCGCGCAGCGCCTGCTCCACTTCCAGGTAGCCCTGCACGGACTGGAAGATGGACTTGTCAAAATCGGGCGGCGGCGGGAACCAGCGCCGATGCAAGTTCGAGAACAGCTTGTTGACGACGCGCCGCTGGATCAGGTCCGACGTGTCCGGAGGATTGTCCAGATCGTCCATGGCGTCCCGGAACACCTCGCGGGCGACGTGCAGCCCCAGCGACCGATAGCTTTCAAACTGCGACTCCGTGAAGAACTGATTGAGCGTCGTCTGGTGCGGGAAGGGCGGATGCTCGCGGGCGTAGCTAAGCACGTCGGTCGGCTCGTCACCCGTCAAGGAAGCCTTCAAGTAGACGAGGACGCCCGGCACGGCGCTGGGCTCAACGTCGGCATAGTGGATGGCGCCGATGGCGCAATGCCAGCGGCTGTGGCCGTTTTCTCCCTGGAGCCGGATCGGCGTCACGTCCATGGCGATACGCACGCCGAAATCACTGGCGCATTTGCGGATCACCGCGCCGAGGGAGTTAAAGGTGTACTCGGCGTCCTGTTCGCCGTCGACGGCGACGATGAAGCGGCAGCGGCGGCGGACGAGCTCGTAGAGGCCGAGGTTGTCGAAATGGCCGCCGTCAGAAAGGTAAACATAGCCCGCGCGGTCGTTGGTGCGGCCGAACAACTCTTTAATTAAGTACAGTGGGCCTTGCGGCGGCCCGGCATTGCCGAGACGGCCATGACGAGGGTTCCTGAACCAGCCGCCGAGCCGTACGTTGAAGGCCGTCAACAGAGCGGTGATCGCCGGCGACGAGTGATAGCCCATGTTGGGACTGACGGCTGCCCCCGAGAGCGTGACGGCAGTGCCCAGGCGGACGGCGTCGTCATCCGTGGCATCGAGACGGCGAAATCCGGTCGTGCTGCTGCCACAGTAAAGCGGACTCAGGACAAATGACTCTGCCTTGCGCTCCTGCCAGGCCAGTTCCTCCCCCTGCGTGAGGTTCAGGGCTGTATTGATCAGCACATAGGGCCCCCGATAAGGAAGTTCTCCGTTCGTAGGCGTGGCACGCAGCCCGAGCTTCCACAGCGGGATGTCATCATAAGGATCAAAGCCCGTAATCGCATTGGGATGGCGAGTCGGGGGCGGGCTATTGCTCGGCGCTCCTGGTCGTCGATCGCTGGCTGTTGCCTTCGGACGCGATGCGCCCAGGTAACAGCGCACGAGCCGGTCGGCGTACAGACCGTGCAGCGAGAAGGCGTTCACATCGACGCGCAGGGCCACGATCCCGGCGATCCCCGCGGAGCCGAGCATCGTCCAGAGCAGAAGGGGCGTTCCCACTTCCAGGCGATTGTGAAAATAAGCGCCGAGGTGTTCGACGTCAGGAACGTTGCCCTGGGTGGCATCGATCAGCAAGGCCAGGATAGCCAGGAGGCCCAGGAGAAATACCGGGGGCGCCAGCCGGGCCGCCAATTCGAGGGCATGGTTTCCTTCGCCCGTGGCGGTTCGTGGACTCTTGCCCGCCGCAATACCCGCGAGGGCCGAGGCCACCCAGCCGGAACCGAGCAGCATTTTGCCGGAGTCCGACAGTGCCATGACGAGCAGAGGGCCGAACAGAGAAACGCCGACCACCACGATCCACAGCAGGGCATAGATCATCAACCAGCCAGAGAGACTGGACCACCACTCGCGACGGTTTTCATCGAGATAGGTGCCCAGCACGCCGACGGCGACGACAATGCTGACGATGAAGATGAGCACCACGGTCGGCGGCCCCAGCGCGGCCAGCAGAGCGACATCGTAAGGTCGCCCATAAACGCCCCGCAGCAGCCAGGCAAAGGCGAGAAACAGAAGACCGCCAAAGGTGAAGCCGGCCGCGAAACTGCTGCCGAGCGCCGCCGTTTCGCCGCTGAGCCCCCAGTTTCGCTGGCCCGTCTGTCCGCGGGCGCCGGCTTCCAACTTGTGTCGCGGCCCCAGGAGAGAACGTGCCCAGACGACCACGTAGCGCAGCACCACGTAGAGGAGACTGATCACGATCCCGAACGCCAAGGCAAAGGTAAGCGCGCCCCGCAGCAGCGAAAACCGGGCCGGGTAAAGTTGCTGGGAAGTATCAAAAACCGAGGGCATATGCAGCCATTCCGCCAGCTTGTCGCGGGCGAGGGCGTCGTAAGCGGGTGACGCCGCGGGAAGTAAGGTTAAGCGGCTCGGGGGCGTCGCCACCAACCCCACGGTGCTCGCCACCTGACTGGGCTTGATCCAGACCAGGTCCCATGCCAGGTCGCGGCTCATGAATAGCGCGAAAAGAAGCAGCGGAGCGAGGATATGGATCTGGAAGCGCCAAATGCCTTTTTGCAAGCGCTCTTCCGGGACCGCCTGGCGCAGCGCGATCGCGCGGGTTGTCCGCGCGTGCCTGACCACGCCCATCATCGCCCAGATGAGGGCCGCGAACATCACCAGATGGAAAGCCCAGTCCCAGGACTGGTTGCCGTACCAGGCGAACCATGGTTCCAGCAACCGCGGCAAAAGCAGGGCAGCCACACACAGCGGCAACAGCACGAGCTGGTTCAGCAAGATGTTGCGCAGGTAGGTCGCCGCGAGCACCCAGCTGTCGGCCGAGAACAGCCCCCGTTTCGGCGCCAGGTAGCTGCTGTAGGCGCGCAGATGGTGGATCGGTTCGGGTTCCTCGTCGAGGGGCGGGCCGGGGTGCAAAATCCGGCCCCTGGCCTGGTCCACACGGCTGGGCTGCAATTGCTGCTCGACATGCTCCAGCGTCCCCTCGCGCTTGATCCACGCCGCCAGCCAACTGCCGATGTAGCCCCCGCCGGAGACCGTCGAAAGATAGTCGAAGCGGCGCAGCAAGCCGAACGAGGCCAGCCCTTGCAGGACGCCCAGCGCGAAGGTGGCGCTGCGGATGCCGCCGCCGGACAATGCCAAGCCCGTCAGGTCCATGTTCAGGGCGTCCCGCTGCACGGCCCGCTCCGCCTGCGGATCGTCGCCGTGGCCGTCGTGCAGGTCGGGCTCCTCAGCATCTTCGGGCGGAACACCCCGCCGCTTATCAATTTCCGCTAGCTCTTCCGCGAGCACCTGATGGAACATACTTCGGTGATCATGGCTCATGCGCTGACACCTCCTGCAAATCCTGCGCGCCCGGCGGAGGTACCGCGAACTTCGGCTGACGCCAATATTTGTGGAAGTGCGACGACAGCCGTCGCGAGCGCCGGCATGGTGCTCTGCAGCGCCTGACCGACGGCGGCGACGTAGTTCTGGATATGGTGATCATTGATCGCCGCCGGCTCGAACGTGCCCTGGCCGCGGATGAGCGCGTTGGCGAGAAACTCTTTCTTCTGGTCCCAGTCGCTCATGCCCTCGCCCAGCTGGCCGTTGCGATCCAGATACTTCAGAGTGCCGACGTGCTTGTACACAAAATGTAGCAGCCCCTGGACGGGGTGGCCAAACAGGGCCCGGTCCTCGAGTGGCACGCCGACCAGCAGAAACTCCAGAGGCACATGCGGCACCAGATCGTTGTTGTGGACAAAGCGATAGTTCACGACGTTGTAGCCGCTATAGAAATCGAGATTGCCCACGCGCGGCGAGCCGAAGGTGTAGGCCGCGCGGACCGGAATGCCCTCGGCCGCCAGGCGGTACGCGGCCAGCGAGGCCAGCGCGCCGCCCAGACTGTGACCGGTGACATAGAGCGGACGCTTACCCAGGGCCTGGGGCAGCATGGTCTTGAGCTGGCTCCAGATTGCATCCAGCGCGTCGGCGAAGCCGCGGTGGACCATGCCCGGATAAGGAGGGCGAGGTACCTGAACGATTCGGCCGTCGGCCAGCCAGGTGGCGATGCTGTCCGTGCCCCGAAACCCCAACACCACGTAGCTGTCCAAGGTAGCCACGAAACCGTGCAGTTCGCCAAAATCAAACGGCACGGCCATGGCATCGACCAGGCCCAACTCGGCTATGCCGGCGCCCAATGGCGTGTTGTAGGCCAGGGCGCAGACCTTCACGAGGTAATAGGCCGTCTTTACACTGAAGCCCCTCGCCGTCAGATCGATGTCGGGGTTCATGACACTCCCTATCATCATTTCGTTACACGGAACTAGGCGGCCGAGGCCAGGCACGGACCGTCGGGCGACGACGGTCTGCGAGGATCACATCGGAGGCTTTTTCGCTCATCATGTAGATGGAGGTGACGATGAAGAACCCCGGGATGTCGGGAACCGCCGAAGCGTCCACGACGCGCAGATTTTCCACGCCGCGTACACGGAAGTCTCCATCCAGGACCGCCTTGGCGTCCTTGTCGTCGCCGATCTTGCAGGTGCCGCAGGCGTGGTGGCCCCAGGCTTCCTGGCGGATGAAGTCGCCTAATTGTTGGTCGTCGTCGATATTCACACTGGGCGGCGGAGCGAGAATCTTGTGTTTCAAGCCCGTCGCCTGCACGAGCTGGGCCGCGAAGCGCACGCCCTCCATCAAGGCTTTCAGGTCCTTCTCCCAGGCGCCGGTTCCTTCATCGAAATACTTGAAATTGATATCCGGCGGAATACGAGGGTCCTTGGAGACTAACTTCACCACGCCGTTGCGATTGCGCGTACTCCCTTTGAGGATGGCCCAGGTGAAGCGCCGGTGATTAACCTGTCGCGTACCGTTTATGGTTTCGTTCTGAGTGTCCTGACTATAGCCCGGATAGTATCCTTTGAAAAACCCGGGCACCCCAAAGAGGAAGAGATCGGGGATATCCCGTTCGGCCTGTGCGGACTTCTTGATGATGGTCAGGACAACGCCGTTGCTGGCGTAGACGCCGCGGTGCTTCAGCCATTCCTGGAGCCCGCGGTCGTTCAGGTCGTTGCCGTCGGAGGCCTCGAACTTGCTTCCCTCCAGCACCTTGAAGTCTTTCTCCAATTCCGAGACCACGCCGATCTCGTAGCGGTCCTGCAAATTCTGGCCGACGCCTGGCAGGTCGCATTGGACAGCCACGCCCAGCTTGGTGAGATCTGCCGCCGGCCCCACGCCGGAGAGCATGAGCAATTGCGGGGTGTTGAAGGCGCCGCCGGCCAGGATGATTTCGCCGCGGTCGCGCAGGCGGACTTCCTGAAGCGGCGGCAGGGCGCCCTTGGGATCGGCCTGAGGAGAGGCGTGGTACAGATAAGACCCTTCCAGGTAGCGAACGCCCGCGGCCCGGCCCTTGTCGATGATGACCTCGGTGGCCAGGGCATAGGGCATGACTACCAGGCGGTCGGGGAAAAGGGACTGCACGGCCAGGATGCGCTCGCGGACGGCGCTGCGCGTGCCGTCGGCGATGGAGGCGGGCGTGCTGTAAACCCCCGTGCGGTTGGCATCGTTGTCAAACCAGCGGTTCGGGTCCAGTTGGGCATGGACCACGCGGAAAAGTTCCAGCAGACTGGGATCCTCGGCAAAGGCCTGGAAGATGTCCTGGCTTGCCGCGATGCGGCCCGCTAGTTGTGAAAACTGAGTTTGCAGTCGCGTGAACACCGCTCCCAGCGAATCGGGCAAGCGCTGTGCGGCCTGCCGTGCGGAGTCGAGCAGGTGGCCCGCGGCCCTGGTTAACACGCCCGTGATGCGCTGCTTGTTCGCCGGATCGGTCCTGGCCTTGTCGTCCAGGAGCATGCCGAGGTTTGCGGGCTGGTGCAGCGCCACCTGAGCAAACAGGAACGATTTGACCAGCAGCTTCAAGAGTTGCTCGTCTCCCAGGGCCAGGGTTGGATCGGCCATGGAGACGGGCAGCCAGCCGGCGAAGCCATGACGGGTAGCCGGGTCCTCGGCTTGGTTGCCGGTCCGGGGCAGGTAGAGACACTCTTCGAGCCGCTCAAAATACTGCCGCATTTGCTCCGGCGCCCAAGAAGGATCGCCGGTCAAGGATTGGAGGTTTCGCCAGTCGTCGTTGTGGGGGTACACGGTTATCATGGCGTGATGTGCGGTGCACCCGCCGATGGCCGCGGCCCGCGGATAGAAAATGCCTCGGTCTGCCTGGTACTTGCTGTCGTATTCCTTGCTCTGCCGTTTCGGATCGCCGTAATGTTGGACGAAAAAACTCCAACTCATGCCTGGATCTTCCGAGGCGTGGGCATGCAAGCCGGGGATGGAGTAGTTGTAATAGTGGTATGACTGCGGCGTCGGCGCCGGGTCGCCGCCGGCTTCGAGAAGAGCGACGCGGAACCCTTCGGGAGCCAGCGCCAGGTTGCAAGCGAGCGGCCCGCCACCGGCGCCGGAGCCCACCACGATGAAGTCATACTCGGCGGACATGGAAATAATGCTCCTCTAGAGAGTCTTCAAGAACGCGACCAAATCATTCTTTTGGGCATCTGTGAGATCCGAACCATATAAGTGGCCGGAGTCCTCGACCAGATCCGGACAATCACTCAGTTGCAACAGAGCTTCGGCAAGAGCCCGCGGGTCGCCGCGCAGCCGCAGGTGAGTCAGGGCGGCAAAGAGGGTCACGCTGGAATTCAAATTGGCGTAGAGATTCAGCGGAGTGCCGGCGGGGATCTTGAGCAAGGCTGCTTCGCGAATCTGCTTATCGAGAGCGTCCAGCTTGGCCATGAACGCCTGCCGGAGCAACGGTTTGAGATTGGCCAGGAGAGGCTTGCGATCCTGAAGCTTGTCGGCCAAGGAAGTTTGGAGGTCCTCAAAGATTAACTCATAGAGCCGGTCGGCGTGATCGTGCAGCCGCATTTGCAGAGCCGCCCAGCCGAAGCGGAGCGAAGTCCGCCCGTCCTCAAACACGGCGCCGGCAACTTTGCCGACTGCACTGTCGCCAGCCTGAACGGCATCATCAATGAGCTTCGGCGGAAACTGTTGATTCTTCAGCCAGGCTGATAGTTCCTGCCGCACCACGTCCTTGGCGACGGCGACCAGCAGTTGCTGGGCAGAGTTCTCCAGGTCGGGAATGAAGGTGCTGTCGGCAGAAGTCCTCTTGAGCCAGTGGTGTCGTTTCCAGGGGTTGAAGAGCTTGTCCATGCCGTCCTCAAACATTTTCAGGCGCCCCGCAACGGAAACGTCGATGCGAAAATCAATCCAGCTACCATCGGGCAGTTGCCGGCCGATGCGGCGGCCGTCGTTGGGAAAGATGCTCTTGGCGCCGTCATCCTTGACGACGTAGTAATCGCCCAGGGCGTTATTGTGGAAGTAGGGCGCCGTTGCCCACAGGCTGACCAGAGAAGGCGTCCGGTAATAGCCACGTCCGCCGCCGCGCGGTTCAAAGTCGATGCGCAATGCCTGCTGACCGCGCCAGGGAGGCGGAGCGTTCGGTTGAAAGACCGGCACGTCCAGAGTGATGCGCCCGACCGGGGGCAGCGCCTTGTAATCCCGGGAGGAAAACTCAGCCCAGATGTCGCCATCCACAGCGTTGGTGGCCAGAGCGCGGGCCATGTTGGTGCGGATTTCGGTCACGGGGTAGCGGCGGTCGTCCGTGAGCGTGTTGCCGGCGAGAAAATCGGCGGCCGCCACAGACTTCCGAAAGAATTGCTCTTGCTGCTCCTTCGTCTGTTCCTTCGTGGGGTCGGGTTGTTTGTTACTATGGCAACGCGCGCACTGGAGAGCAAACAGTTCCGCTCCTCGGGTAAGCTGTCCCTCGTCCTTGGGCAGGCCATCGACTGCGGCCTTGGCATCGGTTGGATTACCAGCGCCGGCCGCGTCCTTGAGGTGCGAGGGACCGTAAGACGTCAGGTACGCCGCCAGGCTACCGTTCCGTCGCCAGGCTTCCTGCCAGTCTTCGCCGAACTCCTCGTGTCCATATTCAGACCGGTACCTGGCCTTCAAGGCCTGAAATCTCTCCGGGGAGATGTCCTTGAAACTCAGCTGTTCCTCCTGTTCCAGCTTCTTGCGCTCCGCCTCGGGCAGGCCGGCCAGCACCTCGGCGATCCGAAACGGCCTCTGCGGCCGTCCGGTGACCGGGTTGAACAGGCGATCGATCCAGTATTCGCCCTCGCAGCCGATGTTAATGGGCACGCGCATGAGAGCCCATTTTACGCCGATCGAGTCGGCGCCGTCCTTGAGAATGTGCATCGCACTGCGTTCCTGGCCGTTGGGAGCAATCTCCTTGAACTGGACGCGATGGCCCAGGTTGTAGATCGCGTTGATGGTATTGGGATTGTTGATGAAATCGTAGCTGATCCGCGAAGTCTCCGATGTTCCGGGTTGTTGGGTGGCGGCGTACTGATATAGGAAGTCTTCGTCGGTGAGTCCGCGCGTCTTGTACGGATCGCCCGGCGCGGCGGGGTCTGGATGTTTATCGCCGAAGACGACGCGGCCTTTGCCGAGAAACAGTTCTCCTTCCCGTAAATACTGGTTACCGATGTTGGCGGCCAGATGCTCCCAGCGCGGCTTTTCCGGATCGGGAGGAGGATTATTGGGATCGAAGGCGATATGGCAGAAGGCACAGCTAAAACCGACCAGGTATGGAGGCTCGACCTTACCCGGGTTTTTGAAATATTCGGCAATGCTCCACTTGGACTTCGCCGCGTCGTCAAACTTCGGGTTGGAGAATAAGCGCAAGCCGAGTACCCCTGATGGGCGACCATAATGGCGCCCATCGATTGCTTGTTGGGTGCTCGGATAGGTCAAGGGATATTTGACCTGGTATTGCGGATCGCCCGGATAATAGTTAAGTGGATCGCCCTTCCAGGTGTCCAAATAGAAGCCATATTCATCCGGTTGATTATTTTGCTCGCAGTTAGGTTCGTTGATGAAGCCGAGATCGCGGAAGCGCGTGCCATGGTTGCGTGAATCCAGCGCGCGAAAGAAGTCCGAAGAGATCGGCACCGGCAACTGACCTGCGAGGACCGCGACTTTGCGAAGGAATTTTTGATTTCCCCAGGTCCAGTGAATCCAGGTGTCGCGGCCGAGCCGTTGCGAGGAGGCTTGCATGTTCGCCGGATCATGCCAGTACTTCCAAAGTCCATTGGGCCCGTAATACAAGAAACTGTCCGGCTTCTGGCCTCGTTCATCGGCATGCGCGTTGGCAAGCGCTGGCGTGGCCTGGTCCTGCACCGCAGGTGCGGCATGAGTTATGTGATAGCTGACAGCGGCCGCCGAGATCAGAATTACCAGGACGGAGCACCATGGATGTATTTTCATAAAGTGGCTCCTAAATCTGTGCGCGCATTTGTGCTGTAAGGGCTCCACCGGGCTTGTCCCGGTGGCTCGATGACTGATGGCCAGTGACCGCTGCATACATGCCGATGGCCTCCGCCGGGCTCGTCCCGGTGGAGCCGCGACTAA
>DASZFN010000362.1:0-14283 GCA_035939715.1 Gemmataceae bacterium
TCCTTTGGCCAAGCACCTGCGCGCCGCGGAGGCGCCCGATCATTTCATCGACCTGGAAAACTTCGAGGGCAACGAGCTGCCCGCGGATCGCTACAAGGCCGCCGCTCTCTTACGGAAGCTGAGACAACAGCCCGAGCGCACCGGCATGCTCCCCTATGCCATCATGGAGGATTTCGACCGCTTGACTTGCGCCTTCTACGACCTCCGCGCCGAACCCGAGAATGAAGCGGTGCGCATGAAATGCATCGTCTACGCGGGCAACCTGGCCCATTTCACCGGCGACGCCGCCATGCCCTTGCACACCACGCGCAACTACGACGGCAAACCGGGACCCAACGGCGGTATGCTTCAGCGCGGCATCCATGCCAAGATCGACGCCTTCCCTGAAAAGAACGGCCTGACCGCTGAGGAAATCGGCCGCGGCGTGGAGCCCGCGCAAATTGACGACATGTGGGCGCACATCCTCAAGCGTATCCAGGAATCTTACAAGCACATGGACCGCTGTTACGAGCTGGACGCGGCAGGCGCCTTTGACAAGCCGACCGCCGAGAGCCGGACCTTTATTCTGGAGCGCTGCCGGGTAGGTGCTCAGTTTACCGCGGACACGTGGTACAATGCCTGGCTGCGGAGCGCCAAGCTGGGACCGCATTATTAGCGTGGACCGTAGGGCAGGTTTTTAACCTGCCTACCAAGGCAGCAGGTTAGAAACCTGCTCTACGCGCGCTGCTCCACCCGGTTCACCAGTGTGCCGATGCCGTCAATTTCGATCGTGACAAGATCGCCATCGGCAAGCGCAAACTCATCGGGGGGCACAATGCCGGTGCCGGTCAGCAAAACGGCGCCGTGCGGAAAGCTGTTTTCTATCCCCAGCCAGTGCGCGAGATCTTCCAGTTTTCGATGCATGGCGCTCAAGCAAGTACGGCCTGAAAAAACTGCCGCGCCGCGACGTTCGATCGTCAGACAAATATTGACCTGGTCCAGCGGCGGCATGCTCTGCGCCAGCGTGACCACGGGGCCGAGCGCGCAGGATTGGTCATAGATTTTGGCCTGAGGCAAGTAAAGCGGATTCTCGCCTTCAATGTCGCGGGCGCTCATGTCGTTGCCGATCGTATAGCCGACAATGCGCATTTGCGGCGAAAGAACAAGAGCGAGTTCCGGCTCGGGGACGCTCCAGCGGCTATCGCGGCGAACACGCACCGCGGCGCCGCAGCCGACGACCCGATCAGCGATCGCCTTGAAGAAGAGCTCCGGCCGCGCCGCCGAATAAACCAGGTCATAAAAGCGCGCCGCCCCTGCCGATTCGCGCTGCCGCGCTTCCTGGCTGCGCTTGTAGGTCACGCCAGCCGCCCAGATCTCTTGCCGATCCACGGGAGGCAGGAAGGCGACGGCGTGCACCGGCAAGCTCTTGGTGTGATCTTGCAGCGCACGCACGCTTGCCGCAGGGTCGGCGGCGTAGAGAATTTCGCTGAGCGACTCCCCGCCGACTCGGCCCTTCAGCTCGAGAAGATGGATCTCATCTCCATCCACGGCGCCAATACAGACCTCGCCGTCTCTGAGCTTAACCTTGGCCAACTGCATGAGACTTCCTTCTAGAGCTGACTGCGTCTTCCGTGAGTCTACATCAACCTGCTTCATGTTGCAGCACTTTAGCCCGACGCAACGCGTTTTGAGTTGCGCTTTCAGCATAGGCACTTACGCCGCGGTATTTTTCAATGCCACGGCCCTGACCGTGGCATGCCGCTATTCAAGAGGGAAACCTTAACTGGCGCTCGGGCCGGTGTGCTGCCGCTGTTTAGGCCAGGGAATCAATCCAGAACGTAAACCGGATGGCGGCGTCCAGGAACGCCTCGACATGAGCAACCTCGCACGACACATCCCTGTGAAGCTGGTCGTCGTGAAAGTAGCAATTGGCATCGTGGGCCTTGAGAGAGGCGCGGTAAAGGTGGAGCAAGTCAGTCAGGCCGGCGGGGTCGATGGCCTGGTAGGAGGGGCGGCCGGCGCGCTTGAGCACGCGTTCGATGCGTTGGTGAAAATCAATGCCTGGCAGGGACGGGAAGCGCGCGCCCCATTGATTGCAATAGAAACGTATGGCACTTTCGACGGCGATCTGAGCGAAAGAGATGCAGCCGCGCAGATCGCTCTTCTGCAGACATTCATCGGCGCGTTTGATGTCTTCCTTGGCCTCAAAATGTGTCTTGAGCTCCTTGACGCGTTTCTGCAGTTGCGTGGGCTCAGGGTTGCCTGTCTCGGCAGGCGCGGAGAACGCCTGGCTCCATACCAGGGCGAGGCTGCAATATTCCGCGCCGTTGCGGGTGACCCCCGTACCGCGAAGGGCGGCAAACCCCGGTCCCACCGGCTCCGTGCGCGAGGCGCCGATGTAGTCCCCCGAGCTGACCGGAATCGGATTGCCGACTGAATCCAGCAGCGGCGTCCAGTAACTGAAGCGATTGGCGTCATAGCCGAGAAACTGGTCCGCCATGGTCTTGATTTCCGGAATCTCGCCAAGTTCGGCGTCAATCCGGTTGCGCAGCGCCTGCAAGAGATCGCACTGGACGGCGACATCGAGCGTGGGCATGGGCGCTTCGGGATTGACCAGGTGGAAGGTTGCCAGGGCGTAGGCAGGCCAGCGAATCTCGGCAAAAGGATCGACCAGCCGATCGGTACTGGCGGACTCACGCTTCTCCAGCTCCCACGGCTGCGTATAGTTCGCGCGGATGCGCGTGTCGCCTGGACCCTCCAGCAGGGGATTGCCGAAGCGGATAGTCAGGTGGCCATCCAGGGTGATGCTATTGTCTGTCTTCAGCTGGGTATGCGGCTTCACCACGTCTTCGCGCATGAATGGACGGGAGAAAAACTGGGCGGCGAAAAGATGAAACGCAAGAGTCTGCATCCTGAACTCCCGAAACCTGGCGCGGTTCTGGCGATGGGTGAGCGAAATCTCGCCGCTGGCGTTCTTGCCAAACGCCAACTGCAAGTCAGAAGGCGACGGAGGAGGCCGGCAAAAAAGCCGTGCACTCCTTCAACTATAGGACACAGGCCGCGACAAAGCCGAATTCCCGGCGCGAGGTTTCTTTTCAGAGAAACAGGGAAGAGAGAACATGCAATGCAATGCAACGAAAGCGCATTCCTGGACTTATGTAGCGCGATCATGGCGTAAGTTGCATAAAGCCAGGCTCTTGCGTCATTTTCAATCGACGCAATTTCATTTCACGACCATCGGAGCGATTATCAGCGCGGTGGTCCCCGGTACGCCGGCGGCGAAGGCCGGCCTCAAGCCGGGGGACGTGGTCATGAGTGTCGATGGCCAGAACATCGACGATCCCCAGCAACTGCCCGAGGCCGTGCAAAAGGTCGGCCCGGGCAAGGAAATCGGGCTGAAGGACACCAAAAGAAGGTCAAGGCCCGACTCGAGGAAGCTCCCGGCGACGTTTTCCAGCCGTTCGGCAGGCGGCGGGAGCCGGCCCCGATCGTTCCAGAAATGCGCGCGCCCTGGCCCAGGAGCTGCGCCCGGCTCGAACAGCAGGTGGAGCGCCTGCAAAAACGCGTTCAGGAACTCGAACGCAAGCTCGACAAGCAGCCTCCCCACTAATCAGCTTTCCACAGCCCGGCCGGCCACGATGGCGGCCGGCTATCAGTCGCAGACGGGTTTTGACTTGCTTTGCGTAGTTCTCATACGCTTCTAACGCAACCTTAATTAGTGTCTGTTAACATGTTTGCTATTAGGCTGGAGACCGGTTGTGAGCGTTAGGGGGTCGGTTCGTCTATGGCTTATGGCCCGACAGGGCGATGGCATGCCGCCAGACAAAGTCTTCTAGCAGAGCGCTCGTCATGGTTTCCTTTCCTTTGATCCGAATCTCCCGGAAACTGCTTTGGGTGCTCCCGGGCTACCTGGCAATGATCGCTGTTGCCCTTGGCTTGTTATTCTGGAAGCCGGGCGAACGTCTTCCCGCGGCAGTTCTTCAAGGCCACGACCACCGCGTTCAAAGCGTAGCTTTTTCTCCGGATGGCAGAACGCTGGTCAGCGGCGGCGGCAGCTACGGCCGTAAAGGCGAACTGATTCTCTGGGATGTATCCGGCCGGAAAATGCGCGCCGCGCTGCGGGATCTGCCCGATGCCATAACCTGTGTGGCCTTCTCTGCGGACGGCCTGAGGCTGGCGGCGGCAACCTATGACAATGCGGTGAAGCTGTGGGACAGCGTGACGGGCGAGGAAGTGGCCACTTTGCTCGGCCACCGTTGCCCGGCAAGCTCGCTGGCGTTTTCGCGCGACGGGCGCATGCTCCTCTCCGCCAGCTTCCTGGAGCAGGGCGTGTTTGTGTGGAACGTCCCCAGCGGCCGCAAGGAATGGTCGTTTCCCGGGATGGCTCCGGTGGCGCTGTCGCCGGATGGCCGCACCATCGCCGCCTGTGGCAATCAATATCAGGTCAAGCTCTGGGATGTGGCCACGCGCAAAGAGATTTGCTCGCTGGCCGGGCATACGGCGCCGCTGATCACCATGGCGTTTTCTCCCAACAGCCGTGTGCTGGCCACGGCGGGTTTCGATAACACGGTCCGGCTCTGGGATGCGGCCGGTCGGCGCCTGCGGACGATCTTGACGGGACACGAGACGCCCGTAGTCGCGCTGGCTTTTTCCGCAGGCATGACAACGCTGGCCTCCGGCAGTCTGGATCGAACGGTGAAACTCTGGAACCTCGCCAGCGGCGAAGAATACTACACACTGCTCGGACATCTGGGAACCGCCCACACCCTGGCCTTCTCTCCGGACGGCAGGACCATCGCCAGCGCCGGTTCGGATCCGGCGGTGCACATTTGGGAAGTAAATCGGTACAAATAGACCCCCCGGCGACGGCCAATTTCGGCCCAAGGTCTTGGGGAGGACTAAAGCTATTAGAAGGACCGTATAAAGGGCAAATTGGAATTCCTGATTTCTGCTGTTGTGCTAATTCGAGACAGTCTATTATCATGATGGTTACGGAACCGGGCATAGAGAAAGAGGCTTGACGATTCCCACCGCTTTGAGTTTCTGACTCGAAGCCGAATCTACCTGCCTGCGGCGCTTGCCGCGCTTCCCGGAACAGTTTGCACCAATGTCTTCACAAGGGAGAGATCCATGCGCTTCGTTTCCCCGAAACGCCGTCGCGCGTTTACCCTCATCGAGCTGCTGGTGGTCATCGCGATCATCGCCGTGCTTGTGGGCCTGCTCTTGCCGGCCGTGCAAAAGGTTCGCGAGGCGGCCAATCGCATGTCGTGCCAGAACAACATGCATCAACTCGGCCTGGCGATCCATAACTATCACGACACCTACGGCATCTTCCCGCCCTGGGGCTTCGACTTTCTGACGGCTCCGAACCAGGCCGCCGGCACTGCGCCGCAGAATCCCAATGCTTACGGCGCCCAGGTGGTGGGGCATTCCGCGCACACCATGATTCTGCCCTTCATCGAACAGGACAACATTCTCAACATCGCGCGCGTCGACTACTCGGTCATTGATCAGAATAATCTGCCACCCACCTGGGGCCTGTCGACCGCCGGCGCGACGGTGATCAAGACCTTTCTGTGTCCGTCGGCGCCGTCGCGCACCATCGATTATGCGCCGTACTTTCAGCAAATCTCCGGACAGAACAACGGTCCACTGATCCTGGGCGGCACCGATTATGCGGTTATCCGCGGTCTGCATGCCAACTTCACCGCTTCCTGCGCGCCGGCCAGTCCGGCCGATGCCTCGGGCACCGTGGGTGTAGGCGTGATGGGCATAAAAGGCACGAAGAATGCCGCCGGCAACCTGCTGCTCGGCAAATTGCGCTTCGCGGATATCATTGACGGCGCCTCGAACACCATCATGATCGCCGAGGACGCCGGCCGCCAGCAAGTGTGGGCCAACGGCCAGATGGTGCAGCCGAACAATCCGTCGCCGCCCAGCAGTCCGGGCTGGACGCTCCCGGCCGCCTGGGCCGATTACAATACCGCCATTCAGGTGCGCGGCTTCAGTCAAAACGGGCTGACTCAGGACGGCGGTTGCTGCGTGATCAATTGCAATAACGTGAACCAGATCTACGCCTTCCACAATGGCGGCTCCAATACGCTGCGCGGCGATGCTTCGGTGCACTTCATGAGCGCATCGATTACCCCGAGCGTGCTGGCCGCGTTCGTGACACGCAGCGGCAATGAGCCGATTCCGACCGATGAGTAATGCAAACCGGTGTCCCGGACCGAAGTGCGAATAGTGGAGACCCGGTCTCTGACCAGAGACCGGGTTTTTTTTGCATGATAAGAAAAAAGCCTCTGCCGGGGGCAACCCCAAACGGGGCGGCAGAGGTACTGGGCGGACGCCATAGACGCCTGAAAAAATCGACACGCGGGCACCGCGCACCCGGCCCCAAGCTGGCCTAGCATGATAAAATCTGCGCGAGTTCATCAAGCCGCTGCATCCTGGTGGGAGGCAGCACGAGTCGGTGCGCAGGGCAGGGCGCTAAGCGGGCGGAATTTGTGAGCGAGAAGCCGTCACACAACTCCCCGTCTCGAGGGGTGGTCACGGTTGAAGACAGGGCAGGCATTACCCCAGCCAGCCCGCCAAACAGGAGCAAGCTGGCTATCTCGCGACTATTTTAGCTTGTGTCAGGGGCGTGTCAATGCATCCTTATGCTGCCGTCTCAATTCGTTTCAGCTTTTACCTGAAGAAAGCGGCTCGACAGGACCTTGTGAGCGGGCGCGCAGATCGCTGCGATAGCCGAGCAGGAAAATCACTTCGACGGTCAGGAACAGCGGCGCATTGAAGATTTGCAGGATGTTATCCGCGAGCGCCGGCCGCTTGCCCTCGAAGGCGTGCCCGATCAGTTGCACGACCCAGCCCAGTCCGAACGCGGCAAGAAACACGAGCAGCGAGTCGCGCAGGGGCCAGAGCGCGACCCGGTCCGCCAGCCACAGCAGCGTCAGCGTGAAAGGCGCTTGCCAAAGAGCGACCTGCCAATCCAGGCACAGGTAATAAAGAAAAGTCACGAGGTAGAAAAGTGTGGCGCCGGTGTAAGGCGCGTCCGGATGGTGCGCGAACCGCAGCCAGCCGAGCGGAATGAAGAGCCCGAAAATCACCAGCGGCACGCCGACGAAGTGGGTGACGGTATTTCGCGGATCGTGATGATAGGCGGCGTAGGCTTCCAGTTGTTCGCTCAAGGACTTCATTGTTTCTCCAACGAAAAGCTAGCACGATTCGGCCTTGCCCAGCGGACTTACGATGCTCGACCGCGAAGGCCTGAAAACATGTCTAGACAACTATTGTCTGGCCATCTAATGTAACGCTATGTTTATTCTGCGAGGCCGTACAGTCCGGCCGAAACGTCGTTTTGATTCACCGGAGCAAGAGGTCTTTCTCAACCTCTGGCGAACCTATGATCGGCTGCGCGCCCTGGAAGACGAACTATTCGGCAGCCATGACCTTACGCCGCAACAATACAACGCCCTGCGCTTGCTGTCGAGCGCATACCCGGAGAAGATTCGCACGCTAGACCTGGCTAGCCGGCTGGTCTCGCGGGCCCCCGACATCACGCGCCTGCTCGATAAGCTGGAGCAACGCGGCCTGATCGAGCGCGACCGGCCCGCAGACAATCGCCGGGTGGTTCGGATCGGCATCACGCCGGCCGGGCAAGCCCTGTTGCGGCAATTGCGCGAGCCCGTTCGCGCCTGCCACGCCCGGCAGTTAGGCCATCTGTCTCGGAAGGCACTCAAGGACCTGGTGGTAATGCTGCACGCCGCCAGGCTGCCGCATGAGGACTCCGGCAGCAGTTGGCGCTGAGGAAATGATCCTTGCTGGCGCTGCGGGCAGCGCTGCAACGCAAACGCTTCTTGGCCGAGTAAAGGGAAAATCATGACCAGCAGTTCAGCAGATGTCGTCGTCATCGGCGGCGGCCCGGCGGGCAGTACCGTCTCAACGCTGCTTGCCCAGCACGGTTACAAGGTAAAGCTCTACGAACGCGACTGCTTCCCGCGCTTCCACATCGGCGAGTCACTCATCCCCGAGACCTACTGGGTGTTCCAGCGCCTCAAGATGCTTGACAAGATGAAGCGGAGTCATTTCGTCAAGAAGTACAGCGTGCAGTTTATTAACGCCGCGGGCAAGCTCTCGGCGCCCTTCTATTTCCACGACAACAAGCCACATGAGTGCTCCCAGACCTGGCAAGTGATCCGCAGCGAGTTTGACTTGCTGATGCTGCGGAATGCCCAGGAGCAAGGGGTAGAGGTCCACCAACCTGCGCGGGTGCTGGAAGTCCTTTTTGGCCAGGACCAGGCCGTCGGCGTGCGCGTTCAGAAGGAAGACGGCGCGCGGGAAGAAGTGCATGCCCGGGTCGTGGTCGATGCCAGCGGCCAGAGCACGATGCTGCAGAACCGCTTCAAGCTACGGCTCTGGGATCCGGTCCTTAACAAAGGGGCCATCTGGACCTACTGGCAGGGCGCCTATCGCGACAGCGGACGCGACGAGGGCGCCACCCTGGTTATCCAAACTACCAACCGGCAAGGCTGGTGGTGGTACATCCCCCAGCACGACGATACGATCAGTGTCGGCGTGGTGGCGCCCTTTGACTACCTCTTCAAGGGCCGGGGCAGTCACGAGCAGACCTATAACGAGGAGGTGGCAGCCTGCCCGGCGGTCCAGCAGCGCGTGTCGATCGGCAGGCGTGCGACCGGCTACTTTGCGACCAAGGATTACTCATATCGCTCCAGGGAAGTGGCCGGCCATGGCTGGGTGCTGGTGGGCGATGCCTTTGGCTTCCTGGATCCTCTTTATTCTTCCGGCGTCCTGCTCGCCCTCAAGTCCGGAGAGTTGGCAGCGGATGCCATCGCCGAAGGCCTGGGCAAGGGAGATGTGTCGGCCGGCCAGATCGGCAAGTGGGGCCCGTTGTTCAACCGCGGCGTGGACCGCATGCGCCGCCTGGTGTGCGAATATTACGACGGCTTCAGCTTCGGCCAATTCGTGCGCACGTTTCCGCATTTGAAGGGCCTGGTCACCGACCTCTTGATCGGCGATTTATTCACGGACCGTGTCGATGCCGTTTGGGGGCCGATGGAATCCCTCTATCCGCCGGACAAGAAACAGATCCCCTCCTGGACCGACGCGGCGCCGCCTGAAGTCGTGACTGACAAGGTGAATGAATTGTTTCTTCCTGGCGGGGCTCTCCGATGAGGGGTGAGTGGGCGACAAACCGGACGCGTTAATTCATGTCCTCGTGGCCCTGGCGGCCGTGGTCCTGGTCGGCCGGGCGCTCGGCATGCTGCTGCGTTACATGGGCCAGCCGCCGGTGATCGGCGAAGTGGCGGGCGGCATTGTTCTGGGACCATCCGTGTTGGGCCGGCTCTGGCCGCAAGCGGCGGAGTTTGTCATGCCGCCCTCTGTGGGACCCTACCTGGAAGTCCTCTCGCAGCTTGGCGTAATCCTGTACATGTTCCTCGTGGGACTGGAACTTAATCTCGGCCTGATGCGCGGCCGGGCGCGCAGTGCCCTGCTGATTTCGCAAGCCGGCATGGTCGTCCCGTTTGCGCTGGGCGCGGGCCTGGCGCTGCCGCTCTACACGCGGCTCTCCAGTCCCGACGTTTCGCGGACCAGTTTTATCCTCTTTGTGGGCGTGGCCATGTCCGTGACCGCCTTTCCGGTGCTGGCCCGGATCTTGACCGATCGGCAGATGCAGAAAACTTCGCTCGGCACGCTGGCCTTGACCTGTGCCGCTGCGGCAGATGTAACGGCCTGGTGCCTGCTGGCGTTTGTCGTGGGCGTGGCACAGGAGCGACTGGGAGGCGCGCTTCTTGCTCTCGGGCTGAGCCTTGCTTATATCGCATTCATGTTCCTGGTTGTGCGCCCCATCGCGGCCCGCCGGCTGGTCCGCCTGGACCTTGCAGGACTCACGCCGGGGATAGTCGGTTGCGTCTTTGCAGCCGTGCTCCTCTCCGCGCTGGCCACGGAGGCGATCGGCATCCACGCGATCTTTGGAGCGTTTTTGCTCGGCGCCGTCGTTCCGCACGAAAGCGCTATCGCGCAGGGGCTGAGAAATAAAATGGAAGACCTGGTGACCGTGTTGTTATTGCCGGCATTCTTCGCCTTCACCGGCCTGCGCACGCAAATCGGACTCATTTCCGGCCTGGAGCAGTGGCTGATATGCGGGCTCATCATCCTGGTGGCGACGGCGGGCAAAGTTGGCGGCACCTTCTTCGCCGCGCGCCTTACCAGGCTGAGCTGGCGGGAATCCGCCGGCCTTGCCGTGCTCATGAACACGCGCGGCTTAATGGAGCTAATCGTTCTCAACGTCGGCCTCGATTTGAAAATCATCTCGCCGACCTTGTTCGCCATGATGGTCCTCATGGCCCTGGTCACGACGCTGGCGACAGCGCCGGTCTTGCACTGGCTGATCGAAAGGCCGCGTCTCCTAAACCAAAAGGTGGATCAAGCATGAAAGACATGCGTCAGCAGCTGCTGGAAGCGGCCTGCGCCGTCCGCGAAAACGCGCACGCCGCCTTCTCGAACTTCAAGGTGGGGGCCGCACTGGAAACCGCAGACGGCCACATCATCACCGGCTGCAACGTGGAGAATGCCACATACGGCCTGAGCATCTGTGCCGAGCGCGTGGCGCTGTTCAAGGCAATCTCTGAGGGCTTTCGCGCCTTTGCCCGGATCGCGATAGTCGCGGACACGCCGCAGCCGACGCCGCCGTGCGGGGCGTGCCGGCAAATCCTGTGGGAATTCGGCGGCGACCTGGAAGTCATCCTGGGCAATCTGGAAGGTGAGAAGGCCCGCCATTATTTACGGGAATTGCTGCCGTACCCGTTTGACGGCCGGCTGCTCTCCTGACGCGAATTGTCTCCTTTCGCTCCGCGAGAGCACGTCCTTTCGCGGAGCGAAAGGCGACAATACGGCAAAGCGAGACACCACCTGCTTTTGCTTTGCATTTCAGGCACAGTCGGCTAGGATTCGGATTGGAATATCACTGTCGCGGATCTCTTGGCCATGCCCTATTTGCCCTTTCTTTACGAATATTGGCCGCTCGGCCTGGCCCAGGCGGCGCTGACGCTCTGGATGCTCGTGGACGCGAGCCGCCGCCACGTGGAATATTATTGGTTCTTCCTGATCCTCGCTTTTCAGCCGTTCGGCGCCTGGGCGTATTTCTTCATCTTCAAGGCCCGGGAGCTGCGCGGCGGTCAGGGCTGGCTGGCCAACGCCTTTTACCGGCCGCCGTCGCTGCAAGAGTTGCGGCACCGCACCGAGCGCATGCCGACCATGGCGAATCGGTTGGAGCTGGGCGAGCGTCTGGCGCAGGCCGGGGAGTATGCCGAGGCGCTGCCGCACCTGGAGTCGGTCCTGAGTCGCGAACCGGAACATTGCCAGGCCCTGTTCGCGCTGGCCCAATCACACCGCGGTCTCGGCCATCCGGAGCACGCGATCGCGCCCCTGCAAAAACTCATCGCCCGCCATTCAACCTGGAGCGACTACAAGGCCTGGCACACGCTGGTCGAAGTTCGGCACGAGAGCGGGGATCCCAGCGGAGCCCTGGCATCCTGTCGCGATCTCGTTCGTGTCGCCCCGAGTCTGGAGCACAAATGCCTGCTTGCCGAGTATTTGCTGGAGGCGGGCGATAAGCCGGAGGCGCGCAAGGTGCTGGCGCAAGCGCTGGATGATTATCGCTATGCCACCGGCCTGGGCCGCCGCCGCGACGGCCGCTGGGTCGGCAAGGCGAAGCAGCTACTCAAACAAATCGGCTGATTTCCTAGCGCCAATAAACATCCGTCATATCCGCCAGGCGATCGAGCAAGGCCGGTGTGAGCATCTCCGCCTTGTAGCGCCAGGCCCAGTTGCCCGAAGGCCGGCCGGGGAAGTTCATGCGTGCTTCCGTCCCCAGGCTCAGTACATCTTGCAAAGGCGCCAGGGCGTAATCCGCAACCGAGCTCCAGGCCAAGCGCATGAGATCCCAGGCGACATCGTGGCCGTCGCGTCCCAGATAGCGGTGCAGGAAACGCCGCTCATGTTCCTGGATCGACCGGTACCAGCCAACCGTGGTCTCATTATCGTGGGTGCCGGTGTAGACGACGGTGTGGCGCTCGAAGTTATGCGGCAAGAAGCGGTCCTCGGTGGCGCCGCCAAAGGCAAATTGCAAAACGCGCATTCCCATCAGGCCCGTCTGGATGCGCAGCGCCTCCACTTCGTCCGTGATCAGCCCGAGATCTTCGGCGATAAACGGCAGACCGCCCAGCTTGTTGCGCAGGGTCTGGAACAGGTCCATGCCCGGTCCCTTCACCCAGCGGCCTTCCTGCGCCGTGGACCGGCCGGCCGGCACTTCCCAGTACGCCTCAAAACCGCGGAAGTGATCCAGGCGAATCAGGTCCACCAGCTTCAAGGTCGCCTGCACGCGCTTCACCCACCAGTCGTAGCCGGTCTGGCGCAGGGCATCCCAGTGGTAAAGCGGATTGCCCCACAACTGGCCGGTGGCGGAAAAATAATCCGGCGGCACCCCGGCCATGACGGTGGGCCGCCGCCGGTCGTCCAGGAAAAACAGCGCCGGATTGGCCCATACATCGACCGAATCACTGGAAACGAAAATCGGGATATCGCCGATGAGCTTGAGCTTTTTCTCGTTGGCGAAGCGTTTCAGCGCTCGCCACTGGCGAAAGAAGAGGAACTGGCGGAATTTCTGCAAGTTGACGGCACCCGCCAGCTTTTGCCGGGCTTGCGCCAGCGCCGCCGGCTGGCGCACGACCAGCTCCGGCTCCCACTGAACCCAGCTAGCGCCGCCATGCGCGTCCTTGAGCGCCATGAACAACCCGTAGTCATCGAGCCAGGCTGCTTCCTGACCGGCGAAGGCGTCGAACTCCGCTTTCAATCCCGGGGCCGCGCCGGACTGAAACGCGTCCCAGGCGCGCTCGAGCAAGTGAATCTTGAATTGAATCACCGGGCCATAGTCAACGTGCTCGTGGGAGAACGAGACGCCTCCGAGATCCGAGCGCTTCAACAGCCCGTCCTGCACCAGCAGATCCGGACTAACAAGATAAGGGTTGCCGGCGAACGTGCAGAAAGACTGGTAGGGCGAATCGCCATAACCCGTGGGCCCCAAAGGCAACACCTGCCACCAGGATTGCCGGGCCCGGACAAGGCTGTCGACCCAGGCATAGCCCGCCGGGCCGAGGTCGCCGATGCCGTACGGACCGGGCAGGGATGTCGGATGCAAGAGGACTCCCGCCGAGCGGTTGCCCTTGTCTCGTTTTTGGCTCATCGATTTCCGTCACTCGCGGCTTATGAAGGCGGCTTAGGAGTTTGTGCGGCTCTTCCTGGTCCAATATTTATCCTTCGATGATAGTGGAAGGACGGCACCCGGCAAACCCCGTGGCGCCAGAACGCTGCAAGAAACCGGGTTTTTTGAAGAAACGCGGTTTCCAGGACTGTATACTCGTGGGCATCCATCATTGCGCCGCTCGCCCGAGGAGGTTGCCTCATGTCCGCCCCTAGCACTGTGCACGGTTCGTGCCAGTTTGCAGCCCTGGTGATCGTTCTAACCGTGTGGGCCGCATCCGCCGCCCGCGCAGCCGAGCGCAACCCGCCGACGCCCAACCGGGTCGGCCGCTCGGTCGTGATGGCGCCGCACGGCATGGTCGCCACCAGCCACCCCCTGGCAGCACAGGTCGGCCTGGATGTGCTGAAGAAGGGCGGCAACGCCGTGGACGCAGCCATTGCCACCAATGCGGCCATGGGGCTCATGGAGCCGATGAGCTGCGGCATCGGCGGCGATCTTTACGCCATCGTCTGGGACGCCAAAACGCAAAAACTGTACGGGCTCAATGCCAGCGGCCGGTCGCCGTACAAGGCGACCCGCGCCTGGTTTGCCGAGCACAAGCTGCAAGCCATCCCGGCCACGGGGCCGCTCAGCTGGTCGGTGCCCGGCTGCGTGGATGGTTGGGCGGAGCTGCAGAAGCGTTTCGGCAGCCGGCCGCTCGCTGAACTTCTGGAGCCGAGCGTCCGCTATGCCGAGGAAGGCTTCCCGGTCACCGAGGTGATTGCCGGCTACTGGCAGAGGTCGGAGAAAAAGCTCCGGCAGTATCCGGACGCCTCGCGCACCTATCTGCCCAGGGACCAGGCCCCGCGCGCCGGGGACGTCTTCAAGAACCCGCGCCTGGCGCGCAGCTATCGCGAGATCGCCCAGTGCGGCCGCGACGGCTACTACAAGGGCCGCATTGCTCACGACATCGTCGCCTTCTCCGCCCGGAACGACGGCCTGTTCACTCAGCAAGATTTCAGCGAGCACACCTCCACCTGGGTCGA
>DASZFN010000363.1:0-5904 GCA_035939715.1 Gemmataceae bacterium
AAGAGGCAGCCGCCAGGCAGGACGAAAAGAAAGTCACGGAGTCGATGCAGCGAATCCAACTCATGGTCCGGCAACTGCGGCCGGAAGATTAACTCTGCTGTACCAGCCCGAAGCGCCAGCGAGGCCCTCGCTGGCGCTTCGGGCTGGTGTGCTGCTGCGCTGGTTCGACTCAGTTCGCCTTGTTCGCGCGCTGGTTTCCTGGCTCGTTCTTTGCCGGAGCCGGATACACCTTGATGATTTCGTCGACCAGCTTCTGGTAACCGTCAGGCACCGGATCGAAGCCGGTCAGACGGCAGCCGGCCAGCATCTGACGGCCGATCGCGGTTTCGTTGGCCTTGGCCATGCCTTCGCGGAATTTTCGCAACGTGCTCTCGTCCAGGATGCCGGGTGCGTACGCAACCACCGCGGCAGGGAATGCTTCCGACACCTTCACGATCTTCAGCCGGGCAAAGCAACCGGGCTTCTCGCGCTTGTACGATTCCAGGCCGATCGAGTCCACCAGGCAGGCCTGCACCTTGCCGCGGAGCAAATCATCCAGAGCCGTCTCCACGCCGGGCGGGGTAGTGATCTGCGTGAAGTAGCGTTTGCTATCGCTGCCATGCTCGCGGCAGCAGCGATGTAAAAACAGGTGACAATGCTCGCGGCTGCGGCGCGGCACAGCCAGGGAATGCTGCCGCAAGTCGGTGAAGGCGGCCGCGTCGCTGTCGTCGCGGACAACCAGGTAAGCATGCAGGGCCTGTTGTTTGTTGACGGCGAGCATGAGCGGCCGCAGCTCCGGATACTTCTGCTGCGCCCAGCCAAACTCGACGCCATGGAAGACGCCGAGTTGCAGCTTGTCTTCCTTCAAGCGCTGGGCCAGGTCCATGGCGTCGCCGGCCATGACCAGTTGCCCCTTGATGCCCGTCTGCGACTCCATGAGCGCGCTGAAGGGTTCCATGATCACTTGCACCATCACATCCGGCGTATCCCGGAAGAGGCTGTGCACCAGCCCGATACGGACGACGTCCTTTCGGGCAGGCAGGTTCTCCTCGCCGGCGGCTGGGGCGCCGAGCAGCGCCAGCGCAGACGCAGCGCTAGCGACAGCCAATAAGCTGGCCTTGAAGCCGAACATCGAAATGCTCCTCTGTTCCAGCGTGCTTCAGCGGCCACACGGCGGGGGATGTGAACGGTCGCGCGAAGAACGCCCTGGTATAAACGGCGTCGTCGTGACGTGAATGGGCGGCCGTTAAGTTAGAGTTGTGCGAGCCTCAGGCCAAACGGCTTTGTCCACGGTCCTTAGGAGCACCGTCTCGAGCCTGCCCGGATGAGGAATCCTCCTCGTCTGGACAGGCTCTGTGCGGGAAACTACGGTTTGGCCGGGTTGTCTCCAACCAGGCCGGCATTGAATCCGCCAGCAGTAATGCGCTCCAGGGCTGCCAGCCCGAGCGCCTGCTGATAAAGGGCTTCGTTGTAAGACGCCTGCGACTGGGCGGCGACCAGGTACGAGCGCACCACATCCTCGGCGGGCACGTTGCCCTTTTCCGAAAAGCGTTGCTGCAGGTTATCAGCCAGCTTGGAGGCCAGGTCGGGCGTGTTCCGCAGGGCCGCCAGTTTGCGCGCCGCTTCCTGCCATTTCGCAAAGGCGTCTTCCACTTCCAGCGTAATCAGGTTTCTGGTTTTGTCGACGACCGCCAGCGCCCGGTCATGCAGGTCCTGGGCACGCTCGACGCGCGCCGACTTCGGACCGGCAAGCAGCGTCGGCATTTCCAGGCCGAGCGCGCCCGGCCGGTATTCGCCGTTACTGCTGCCTTGCGGAATCTGACGGGCGTGGATATCGACGACCGCGGCGAAGGTCTCTTTCTTGAGCTTGTGCGAGTTGCACTGCGCCTGGATTTCCAGGGCCACCGCCTCGGAGACGTTGGTCGCCTGGATCAATTCGCCGCGCCGCGACAGTGCCAGCTGAATCATGGCATTAAGGTTCAATTCGTGGCGGGGATTGGGAATTGGTCCGTCCGCCGGCTCGACTCCACTATCCAGACCGACGCCCATGGCCTCGCGGAGAGCGGCCACCGCGCGTTGCGTTCCCTGCACGGCTTCCAGGCGGCGGGTTTCTGCCAGGGCGATATAGACATCCAGCTTTTCGACATCGCTGCGCGTGACGACGAAATCCGGATTGCCGGCCTTGGAGAGACGGTCCGCATTTTGCCGGGACAGTTTGAGCTTATCCGCGGCTTCGCGGGCCACGGCTTCCTGGCGGCGGGCAAAGAGCACGGCAATATAGGTGCGGGTCACCGCGTAAATGGTTTCCTGTTCCGACTGATCCAGTCCGGCAGCGGCGATGGTGACGCCTAGCTCAGACTGTTTCCGGCGCACGGCCAGCTCGCGGCTCAGGCACGAAGGAATCGGAATCTTGTTGAGTCCGTCGCGCTGCGCCGTGGCAGCCGCCACGCTGGCCTGGTGGCCGGCCAGAGCGGGCTGGTGCTGCATGGCAATCCGCAGACATTCCGCCAAGGTCACTTTGGCGGGCGGCACGGTATCGCCGCCAGTCTGCGGAGGTTGGGCAGCCAGGGCGCCGTTGGCAACAATCAGAATGGTCGGCAGCAGCAAGGCGTAGCGTTTGCAAGCTCGGAGAAGCCGAAGGAAATCCTTTTTCATGGTGCTGGCCTCGAGGGCGGCATGGGCGCGCTAGGGTTGCGCACCTTGCCGTTACTTCGCAGTCCTGTACGCTTGCCCGATGGCAGAGGAGTTGCGGCTTTGGTTAAATCGGTTCGCCCATGCCGTTTCTGCAAAGACATGAGCGTAAATGCCCAAAAATGCTTCCTGCCCAGGGAGGGGAAATCTGCCTCCGCGGCCTGTATTGACGGCCAAGGCAGCGCCGCGCCTGCAAGGATAGCAAACTCGGCAAGTCGCCTGTTATTATGCTTTGGGGGTTCACCCAAGCCTAGGCCAGGCCGGGGTGATAGTCAAATTTACGTTTGCAGAAAGAAGCATACGTTGATTGCGCTCGATCTGACCCCTGCCGCAGCTCGCGCCGTGGACAAGGCTTGCGCGCTAGCCGGTCGAACGCCCGGTGCGGAAGCGGAGCCCCAAGACTTGCTGCGCGCGCTGCTCCACGAGGAGGAAGGCCTGGCCATGGGCTTGCTGCGGCGCGCGGGAACCATGGTTGAGGCCTTGCGGGCAACACTATCCGCCGAGGCCGGGAAAGTCGACTCCCAGCAAGCCAGGGCCGCCATCAGCAAGAAGACCCAGGAGATCCTGGATATGGCCCGCGAGGTCGCGGTGGACATCTCCGGAGAGCGCACCATCGCCAGTGACCACCTGTTGCTGGCACTCTTGCGCCGTGACGAGGCGGTTCGCCAAAGCCTGACACAACTTGGCCTGAGCATCGACCGCCTGGAAGCGGAAATGGCGACGGCGCAGAGCCCGGCCTTGCGGCTCGACGACCCGCTGCGCCTGGGCGAAACCGCCGAGCAAATGGCCACGGCGCGGATCCTGGACGCCGGCGCCAATCGGGCCCGCGAGGCACTGCGCGTGCTCGAGGATTATTGCCGCTTCGCTCTGGCCGATCCATTTCTGACGGAGGAGCTGAAGCGCCTGCGGCATGACTTGACCGAAGCAATCCTGCAGGTGCCGATGATCCAACTGCTGAGCGCCCGCGACACGCTCCACGACCCGGGCACGGTGCTATCGACCGAGTCCGAACAGCAGCGCTATTCCGCGTTTGCCGTGGCGGCAGCGAACTGCAAACGTTTGCAAGAGGCCCTGCGCAGCCTGGAAGAGTTTGGCAAACTGCACGGCGCCGACATGGGTCGGACGCTGGAAGCGCTGCGCTACCGGAGCTACACGCTGGAGCGCGCCATCCTGATCGGCGCCGGCGCGCGCGAGCGGCTCGCTGTCGCAAGGCTCTACGTGCTGCTCACTGGCGCACGCTGTGCCTCCGGTATGGAATGGACGATCGAGGAGGCCGCCGCGGGCGGGGCGCAGATGGTGCAATTGCGCGAAAAAGACCTCTGTGATCGCGAGCTCTTGGAGAAAGCGCGGCAGGTCCGGCGCTTGACGCGGAAGCTGGGCGTTCTGTTCATCATGAACGATCGGCCGGATCTCGCACGCCTGGCGGAAGCCGACGGCGTTCACGTGGGACAGGACGACCTGCCGGCTCACGAAGCAAGGCGCATCATGGGCGCGGACGCGATCATCGGCGTGAGCACGCACAACATCGAGCAGCTCCGGCAAGCCGTTCTCGAAGGCGCCACTTACCTCGGCGTCGGGCCGACCTTCGCCAGCGCCACCAAGCTGTTCGACGAATTCCCGGGCCTCGAATTCGTCCGCGCGTCTGTCAAGGAGACGTCCTTGCCTGTTTTCGTGCTTGGCGGCATCAATCTCAACACGCTGGAGCAAGCCGTGGCCGCCGGCGCTCGCCGGGTCGCGGTCAGCGATGCAATTTGCCGCGCCGACGATCCGCAACAGGTGGCCGCGCAAATGAGGCAAATGCTCGACGAGGTTGCTCATTCATAGAATGCGGGTGGAGGAGATTCATGCCCGGTGCCGCGCCGCCGCCATCGCTGGAAGCGCTCCGAGACATCGTCCGGCGTCATTGGGGTTTCCAGAGCCTCAAGCCCCTGCAAGAGCAGGCCATGCAGGCAGTCTTGCAGGGACGTGACACGCTTGTGGTGTTGCCGACCGGGGGCGGCAAGTCGCTTTGCTATCAAGCCCCGGCGGTGGCGCGCGGCGACACCACCGTGGTCGTGTCGCCGCTCATTGCCCTCATGAAGGATCAGGTGGACAGCCTGCAAGCCTGCGGCGTTCCCGCCATTCAACTCGACAGCATGCAAACGGCCAAGGAGAAATTCGTCAATGAGCAGGACGTGCGCGAGGGCAAGATGCGCCTGCTGTTTGTTTCACCCGAACGTCTGGTGCTAACGGACATTTACCAATTGCTGCGGCACATCAACGTCCGCACCTTCGCCATCGACGAGGCCCACTGCATCAGCCACTGGGGACACGACTTCCGGCCAGAGTATCGCCAGCTCAACCGGCTCAAGGAGCATTTTCCCGGGGCGTCGGTGCACGCTTATACCGCCACGGCCACCGAGCGCGTCCGCCGCGACATCATCGAGCAGCTTCGCCTGGCTGATCCAGCCGTGCTGGTCGGCAATTTTGATCGACCCAATCTGACTTACAGGGTAGTGTTCCGCAGCGAGTTCCTCAACCAGGTCGAAGCCGTCCTCGCGCGTCATCCCAGGCAAGCGGGAATCATCTATTGCATTCGCCGGCTGGACGTGGATGAGTTGGCGGCCAATCTGCAGAAGAAAGGCCATAAGGTACTTCCCTACCATGCCGGCATGACCCCGGAAGAGCGCAAGAAGACCCAGGAAGCCTTCGCGACCGAGCAATGCGACATAATCGTCGCGACCGTCGCCTTCGGCATGGGCATCAACCGCTCCAATATTCGCTTCGTGTTGCACGCCGCCATGCCCAAATCCATGGAGCATTATCAACAGGAGATAGGCCGTGCCGGTCGCGACGGGCTCGAAGCGGAATGCGTCCTGCTCTATTCCGGGGCTGATTTTGCGACCTGGAAGTGGATTCTCGAGCAGTCGGCGAAAGAACCAGGCGTCCCTTCTGACTTCCTGCCTAATGCGCTAAAGCACCTCAATGACCTGGACCGCTACGCCCGCGGCGCCGCGTGCCGCCACAAAGCGCTCGTCGAATACTTCGGTCAACAATACACGAACGAGTCTTGCGGCGCCTGCGACCTGTGTCTGGGCGATACGGAGCCGGTGGCAGATGCCTTGCTGATTGCCCAGAAGATCCTGTCATGCGTTGCTCGTGTCAAGGAGCGCTTTGGCATAGGCCATGTCAGCTCGGTCCTGCGCGGTGAAAGCACCGAGGGCATCAACCGCTGGGGCCACGCGCAGCTCAGCA
>DASZFN010000364.1:0-7062 GCA_035939715.1 Gemmataceae bacterium
CATCATCTGGGGCATGAGCGGCTCGCCCTTGGTGTTGGACAAGGTCGTCGTGGTGAATCCCGGCGCGCAAACGGAGGCGGCTTCGGGAAGGGCGCTGGTGGCTTATGATCGCGACACCGGCAAGGAAGTCTGGCACGCTGGCAAGACCAAGGCCGGGTATAGCTCGCCGATGCTGGTAACTCTGGTAGGGCAAAAACAGATTCTCTTGCTGGACGGCGCCCAGTTGGCAGGCTACGACAGCCAGACCGGTCAGGAGCTCTGGAACTACCGCTGGGACAAGACGCTCAACGGCATCAACGTCGCCCAGCCCTTGGTCCTCGACGGCGACCGCGTGTTCATCTCTTCGGCTTACGACATTGGCTGTGCGATGCTGCATGTCAGCAAGTACGCGTTGCAGCCGCTGCCAAACGGCAAGCCGACGGACGGCTGGAAGGTGGACGAACTATGGAAGAACAACATGAAGCTGCGTGCCAAGTTTGCCAGTCCCGTCGTTCATGAGGGTTTCATTTATGGACTGGACGAAGGCTACCTTGTCTGCCTCGACGCCGATGGCGCGCGCGTGTGGAAGGGACAAGACTATGGGCATGGGCAGTTGCTTCTGAGCGGCGGCGTGCTGGTTATTCTGAGCGAAAAAGGCAAGCTCGTCCTCGCCAGGGCCACGCCGGAGTTTGATGCAAAAACCCGCAATGAACTCGCCAGTATGCAGGCGCTCAAGGGCAAGACCTGGAACTGCTTTGCCCTGGCCGACGGCATCGCCTACGTGCGCAACGACCTGGAAATGGCGGCCTACGATTTGCGCGAGGCGGAGAAGAAGTAGCTTCAGCCGCATAATGCCGTTACACTGGATGGATGCAAACAACGACCAATCCCCTCGGCGCAACCCGCGCCAAGACCGAGTCGAGGGTTCCGCCTGACGCACTTCCCGCGGCGCCGCCGTTATCCGAGCCCTTCATCATTCAGCGCGAGCGTGCGCTTCTGGCAGACCTTTCCCAGCTGGTCGCCGACCGTGCCGCCGTGGAACCGCGCATCGACGTGGATTACCAGAAGCAAGCGCGCGAAGAAGAAGAGAACTTCGAGGCGGAATATCAGGATATCATCGTCCGTTTCGCGGCCGAGAAGGAGCGTCTGGAGCGCGAATTCCAGGAATTGCGGCAGAACATCGTCGCACGTTACCAGGGGGAGCGCGCCTCCGCCGTCGATGAGATCAATACCACGCGCAAGCGAGCTCTCGGGCACTTTGAAAACGAGAAATTGGCGGCCCGCGCCGAATATCAGGAATCGCGCTGGACCACCACGGCCGTTTACGAAGGCAGCAAGAGCGCCGCGGAGAATCAACTCCAGGAAAGGCAGCAGAAGGTCGCCGAGGCCACGCGCCGCATTCAGACCATCGAACAAGAGGCGCGCGCTTTTCTGCAGGCTTGCAAACAGACTGTGGAGCAGGTCGGTGTCATCAGCTCCGGAACGAAAGAGGGGGAATCAGAAAAACCGTTCGCGCGCCTGGAGGAATGCCTCACCCAGGCCGACGTCAAGCTGCACAAGCTCAAGCGCCTGAGTATTCCGCGCACGATCAAGGGTGAGCGGCTGGTCGTGGTATTCGTGTTGATCTGGCTGGCTTCCCTCTATCCGGCCATGCACGCCAATCCAATTATCGGCTTCGCCGGGAGCACGGTGGGGGTAGCGCTGGCCGGGCTGGGGCTAGGCATCTGGCTCTCGTCCATCGCCAAGGCGCAGGTGACACGCCTCTATCAGCCGTTGTGCCTCGATCTGGCCCAGGCAAGGACCTGGTGCCGCTCCTGCGAAGAGCATTCGACCTTTCATTATCACAAGCAACTCGGCGAGGCCAAGAAACGATACAACGAGGAGGTTCGCCAGGCCGCGCAAAAGTACCGCCAGAGCTGGGAAGGGTTCAAGCAGCGCCGGACACAGACCTTGCGCGCCTCGCGGGACAGGTATCGCAGCCGCCGTAAGGACATGAAGGATCGCCGTGTACGCGAGTGGGGGGAGGCAGCGACAAAATATCGCCAGCTTCGCCGTGCCCTTCAAGAGCGATACGAGACGGACTCCCGCCGGGTGCAGGACGACCACCAGCGTCAGCAAACGGCCATGCGCGAGCGGTATGAGCGCGATTGGAATAACGCGATCACCCGCTGGAAGACGGGACTGGAGGCCATTCACGCGGAAGTGACGGACATCAACGACGAGAGCGTGCGCCTCTTTCCGCCGTGGAGTGAAGCGGCGTGGCAAGGCTGGTCTGCTCCGAGCACCGTGCCGCCGGTCATTCGCTTCGGATCGTTCCAGGCCAGCCTGGCGCAGATTCCGAACGGCGAGCCCCGGCATCCCCGGCTCAAGGGCCTTGGCGCCAGTGTCTATCCGCTGCCGGCTTTTCTGCCTTTTCCCGATCCCTGCGCCTTGCTCATTCGTGCCTGCGACGAAGGCAAGGCCCAGGCCGTCCAGGTCCTTCAGACCGTCATGTTTCGCTTGCTGACCGCCATCCCGCCGGGCAAGGTGCGCTTTACCATTATCGACCCCGTCGGCCTGGGACGAAACTTCGCCTCCTTCATGCACCTGGCCGACCATGACGAGGCTCTGGTCACGAGCCGCATCTGGACCGAGCAGGCGCACATCGAGCAGCGCCTGGCGGATTTGACCGGCCATATGGAGAACGTCATCCAGAAGTATCTGCGCAACCAGTTTGAATCGATCGAGGAATACAACATCCACGCCGGGGAAGTGGCGGAACCTTACCGGATTCTGGTTGTCGCCAATTTCCCCTTCAACTTCACCGGCGAAGCGGCCCGGCGACTGATCAGCATCGTCAACAGCGGCCCGCGCTGCGGCGTGCACACGCTCATCACCATGGATACCAAGCAGCCGTTGCCCCAGGGCTTTACGCTGGCCGACCTGGAGCAGCCCGGCGTGACTCTGCTCTGGCAAAGCGACCGCTTCATCTGGCAGGACGAGAATTTTGAAAGCTGCGACCTGGAACTGGATGACCCGCCCCCCGATACCTTGTGCACGCGCGTGCTGCAAGTTGTGGGTGAACGGGCCCTGGCGGCCAAGCGCGTCGAGGTGCCGTTCGAGTTCGTGGCGCCGCAAGCCGATCAATGGTGGAGCAGCGATAGCCGGCAAGGACTGAATGTCGCTCTCGGCCGGGCCGGCGCCACCAAGCGGCAGCATCTGCGCCTGGGACAGGGCACTGCCCAGCATGTCCTCATCGCCGGCAAGACGGGCTCCGGCAAATCGACCTTGCTACACGCGCTCATCAGCAATCTCGCACTCAATTACAGTCCGCAAGAAGTGGAACTGTATCTCGTGGACTTCAAGAAGGGTGTCGAGTTCAAAACCTACGCCACGCATGAGTTGCCACACGCCCGCGTGGTGGCCATCGAAAGCGAACGCGAGTTCGGCCTCAGCGTCTTGCAGCGCCTGGATGCGGAGTTAAGGTTGCGCGCCGAGAAATTCCGCGCCGCCGGCGTCCAGGACTTGAAGAGCTATCGCCAGGCGAACCCCGCGCAGGCGCTGCCGCGCATCTTGCTCATTGTCGATGAATTTCAAGAGTTTTTCGTCGAGGATGACAAGCTGGCACAGGATGCCTCACTCCTGCTCGACCGGCTGGTGCGGCAAGGCCGTGCTTTCGGTCTGCATGTCTTGCTCGGCTCGCAGACCCTAGGCGGCGCCTATACCCTGGCGCGCAGCACCATCGATCAGATGGCGGTCCGCATCGCGCTGCAATGCAGTGAGGTCGATGCGCACCTGATTCTGAGCGAAGATAATTCAGCCGCCCGCCTGCTGTCGCGACCGGGCGAGGCCATCTACAACGATGCTAACGGGTTGGTCGAAGGCAACAATCCCTTCCAGATTGTCTGGCTGGACGACCAGCACCGCGAGGAGTATTTGCGCCGCATCCAGGAGATGGCACAGGCGCGCAAGCTGCGGCCGCCCTTTCCGCAAATCGTATTTGAAGGCAACGCGCCGGCGGACATTCGCAAGAACGAGTTTCTCGGCGAACTGCTGGGCGCGCCGGTATGGCCGCCGCCGCCCAAGACCTGCCGTTGCTGGCTGGGCGATGCCATCGCCATCAAGGACCCGACCACGGCCACGCTGCGGGCCCAGAGCGGCAACAACTTGTTGATCGTCGGCCAGTACGATGACGCGGCGCTGGGAATCCTGGCGACTTGCCTGGTAAGTCTTGCCGCCCAGCAGCCGTATGACCCGGCGCGGCCCGAACAAGCTGCGGGTTTCTACATTCTCGACGGCTGCGCCGACGACGATGCTAATGCCGGTTTTCTGCCGCGCCTGGCCAAGGCTGTCCCGCACTCGGTGCGGATCGGAAGCTGGCGTGAAGTGCCGGTTCTCATTAACGAGTTAGCCCAGGAGATCGAGCGCAGGCAGAAAGAGAACGACACCAGCGCCCCCTCGCTCTATCTCCTTGTCCATGGTCTGCAGCGTTTCCGCGATCTGCGCAAGGCGGAAGACGACTTTGGCTTCTCGCGCGCCCAGGATGATAAGCCGAACCCCGCCAAGCAGTTCACCACGATCTTGACCGAGGGACCAGGCATGGGCGTGCACGTGCTGGTCTGGTGCGACAGCCTGAACAACGTGCAGCGGAGCCTGGAACGGCAAACCTTGCGCGAATTCGAGATGCGCGTCGTCTTCCAGATGAGCGCCGGCGACTCCAGCACCCTCATTGACTCTCCCATGGCCAGCAAGCTCGGCATGCACCGCGCCTTCTTCCATAGCGAGGAGCAAGGCAAGCTGGAGAAGTTCCGGCCCTACGGCGTGCCTTCTCAAGCCTGGCTAGATGGAGTCAAGCAGGCTCTGACGAGCAAGCGCATGCCCGATTAAACTCAGGCTTCCTTCGGTAGTTCCTTGCTGCCCACGATGGTCAGGTTCAGTCCGATCTGAACGGAAACCGGCGTACCGTCAATCTCGATGCTCACCTTCCCGTTTAGATACCAGCCGAGCGAACCGGTAGAGAATTCCTTGACCTCGGCAAGTAGTGGCACGTTGTTGATCGTCACGGTGACAGGCTTGGCCTTTTCACGAAACTGCCGTCGCGTGATCGGACACGTTTTGGCCATGAGAGCTCTCCTTGCAGGCGGAATGGATGCGTGGCGTCTTCTGCTGCAATGATATAATAACGCTCTAAAGCTTTTTGCCAGGATGAATGCTGAAGCCGTCAGAAACGAATGAAACCACAAACTGCAGCCAAAGCCACGGCTCCGCGCCTGTCGCTGCCGCTCTGGCATGAAACCTTCGCCGCGGCACCGTTGCCGATGACCGCCTCGGAAATGGCTGCGCGCGGCTGGGATGCCGTGGATGTCGTTTTTGTGACCGGCGACGCCTACGTCGATCACCCCAGCTTTGCCATGGCCATTCTCGGCCGCGTCCTGGAAGCGGCCGGCTTTCGCGTGGCGATCCTGAGCCAGCCCGATTGGCATTCCTGTGCGCCCTGGCGGCAGTTCGGTCGGCCGCGCCTGTTCTTTGCCATCAGTGCCGGCAACATGGACTCCCTCATCAATCATTACACTGCCAATCGCAAGGTCCGCAACGACGACGCCTACTCGCCCGGCGGCCGCATCGGCTTGCGCCCGGACCGGGCGACCTTGCCTTATTGCCACCGGGCGCGCGAGGCCTTCCCGGGCGTGCCGATCATCGCGGGCGGCGTGGAAGCCTCGCTGCGCAGGCTCGCCCATTACGATTACTGGAGCGACAGCGTGCGCCGCTCCATCTTGCTCGACGCCAAGGCAGACCTGCTCGCCTACGGTATGGGCGAGGAGACGATTGTCGAGATCGCGCACCGCCTGGCCGCCGGCCGAAGCGTGCGCGACCTCTTCGATTTGCGCGGCGTCGCCTATACTCTAGGCGCCAGCGAGACGCCCCCGGCCGAGGCGTTCGGCATGGACTGCCTGACGCTCCCCTCTTACGAGGAAGTCAAAAGCGACAAGTACCAGTTTGCCGAGGCGACCCGCATCATCCACATCCACACGAACCCATACAACGCCCAGACGCTCGTGCAATATCACGACCGGCAAGCCGTGGTGGTCAATCCCCCTGCCCTGCCTATTTCCGAAGCGGCCATGGACCACATTTACGATCTGCCGTACACGCGCCGGCCGCATCCGTCCTATGCCGAGCCCGTACCCGCTCACGAGATGATCAAGGATTCAATCACCATCATGCGCGGCTGCTTTGGCGGCTGCACTTTCTGCTCGATCACGGCCCACCAGGGCCGGATCATGCAATCGCGATCACAGGAATCAGTGCTCCAGGAAGTGCGCAAGCTGGCGGCCGATCCGGACTTTACCGGCATTGTCAGCGACATCGGCGGACCGACCGCCAACATGTACCAGATGCGCTGCACGCGGCCCGATGTCGAAGTCAAATGCAAGCGGCTCTCCTGCGTGCATCCAAGCATTTGCAAGCTGCTCGGCACCGACCACGGTCCCCTCCTGGAACTGATGCGCCGCGCGCGCACCGAGCCGGGCATTCGTAAGATCCTGGTTTCCAGCGGCATCCGCATGGACCTGGCCCAGCTTTCACCCGAATACATCAAGGAACTGGCCGCGCACCACGTGGGCGGCCGGCTAAAGGTCGCGCCGGAACATACGGACGCGACCGTGCTGGCCACCATGAAAAAGCCGCCCGTGGACAATTTCGCCACCTTTGCCAGCGCGTTCCAGAAGGCGTCCCGGCAGGCCGGCAAGCCCAAGCAAACGCTGGTGCCCTACTTCATCGCCAGCCATCCCGGCTCCGACCTGCATGCCATGATTGATCTGGCCCTGTTCCTCAAGCGCAACGGCTACCGGCCGGATCAGGTGCAGGACTTCATCCCGGCCCCGTTCGACATTGCCACGTGCATGTACCACACCGGCATCGATCCGTTCACGAAAAAGCCTGTGCACATCGCCCAGGACTTGCACGATCGCAAGCTGCAGCGGGCACTCATGCAATTCTTCAAGCCGCAGAATTATTTCCAGGTGCGCAAAGCCCTGGAGCAGGCCGGCCGCCATGACCTGATCGGTTCGGGCTGCGATGCCTTGATCCCCGCGCAGCCGCCGC
>DASZFN010000365.1:0-2380 GCA_035939715.1 Gemmataceae bacterium
CCGCCGTCGCCGCTGGCTCCGGTTAAACGACTTGAGCGGCACACAAACGGGAATGCACCCTTTTGGCAGGTTGCAAACCTGCCCTACAGGTTCCAACCATGACCTTTGACCCCTTTGCTCCGCTCCCACTGGTGACAGAAGACCTGGCCGGCATCGGCGGCCGGATCAAGCAGGAGCCCGAGGACTTCGAGGTTGAAGAGATTCCCGCCTACGAGCCCAGCGGTAGCGGCGCGCACGTCTACCTCTGGATCGAGAAGCGGGCGATGGGCGCCGAGTACTTCAGCCGCCAGGTTGCGCGGCGACTCGGCATCGCCAACAACGAAGTCGGCACCGCCGGCCTCAAGGATCGGCAGGCGGTCACCCGCCAATGGGTCTCCGTCCCGGACGTGGCCAGCGACCGGCTCGCCAACCTGGAAGGCGAAGGCATCCATGTCCTGCGCGTGACACGGCACACCAACAAGCTGAAGCCCGGCCATCTCCGCGGCAACCGCTTTCGCATCCTCGTCCGCGACCCCCACGTCGAGGCGGGCGCACGGCGGCCCGCGCTGTTGGAGAGGATCCGTCAACTCGGCGTCCCGAACTATTACGGCCCGCAACGCTTCGGCAGAAACGGCGAAACCCTCACCCTCGGCCTAGGCATGTTGCACGGTGAACGGGGCCCGCGCAGTCCATTCTTGCGCCGCCTGGCCCTCTCGGCCGCGCAGTCGGCCCTCTTCAACCAAATCCTGGCCGGCCGGCTGCGCGATCAGCTGTTTCGGACCGTATTGCCGGGCGACGTCATGTCCAAATGGCCCGCCGGCGGGTTGTTCCTGGTCACCGATGTTGCCGCGGAGCAAGCCCGCTTCGACACTCGCGAAACGGTGCATACCGGACCCATGTTCGGACGTAAAATATATGCAGCTGGCAATATTACAGCTGAGCGAGAGAATTCGGCGCTTTCCGCTGCCGGCCTGAGCGCGACGGCTTTCTCAGGATTCGGCAAGCTTTTGCAAGGCACGCGCCGTCATAATCTCTTTTACCCTGAAGACTTGCACGCAGAAGACGACAGCGCGGGCGTGCGTTTTTGCTTTACCTTGCCGTCCGGCTGCTATGCCACGATTCTGCTTCACGAGCTTATGAAGTGTGCAAACGTAGACGAAGAGGAGCTCGCTTCGTAAGGCGAAGACAACGATTGTAACGGCTGCACCGGCCTGCTCGCCGATTCTGCAGCTGCGTAACCTTGATTGCATTTGACCAGCAATTCTAGGAGGTAGGACAATCCCTAGCTGGGGGATGGCACAACCAGGTTCTTTCATGCAGGGGGAGACGCGTGAATACCGTTGCTGAATGTACTGTTCCCGAAAAAATCCTCTTGGCTGCTCACCAACTGGAAGAACAGGGACAGTCGCCTTTTAGTGCGGAGGCACTGATCGTATCGTCATGGCAAAAGTTTCCGCGGACGTTCGGCCTCAAAGGCTACGCCGACCAGTACCCGGATTCCAACAAGGTCCTCAGTTGCATCATGGGCGAGCGCGGACTCGCCCGCCGGGGCTGGCTGTCCAAGATGGGCCAGAAGCTCTACGCCTTGACGAAAGAAGGCCGGCATGTCGTGCAGCGGCTGCAGGCAGGCGGTGAACCGACCAACACCAGCGTGAGCGGTTCCACCGTCAAAATTGCCCGCGATCAGGAGAAGTACTTGCTGGGCGTTTTTGCCAGCAGTGCGGTGCAGAAGTTTGAAGAGGGGCTCAAGGATGAACTAACGTTTGCGGACGCCTGCCGGTTCTGGGGCATCACCGAGAACCTGCACGGCGAGGCCTTGACTGCCCGCCTCGACCGCCTGCGTGCGGCCCTAGTGGAGGTCGAGCGTGTCATCGGCAATAACACCGCGGAGTTGACTAACGGCAGAAGCATTTCCAAGGATGATTTGAATCTGCTCACCGCGGTCCACGAGTATCTGGAAGACCGCTTCGCCCGGCATCTGACCCTGCTGCGCAATCGGGTAGGGAGGAATTAGCCGCCATCGTAGGGCAGGTTTTCAACCTGCCTTGGCGTGGTTAGGCAGGTTAAAAACCTGTCCTACGCCGCTGCGGAATCGGGTGGGGGCGGACTGCCCACAGCGGTGGGAAAGCGCAACATCGAGCCGGCGACATAGTCGGCGTTGATTTCGATGCTCAGCCAGCATCGATCGAGAGCCTCGGCAACCTGTCCCGTGACGTTGCTGCCCGCAAACGGATCGAGGACGAGTTGCCGGGGCTCTGTCAAAAACCGCACGAAGAAATCCGGCACCTCGGGCGGAAACCGCGCCGGGTGAATGGGCAGCCCTGCCTCCCGGCAGCGTTGCAAGTATTCATCCCGCGAGCGCGTGTTCGGAAAGGTCAGCAAGTTCGGCGGAATGGCGCCG
>DASZFN010000366.1:0-2488 GCA_035939715.1 Gemmataceae bacterium
TATTTCTACACTCCGAAGAACGTAAAGCTGCCGGCGCCGGCGCTGGTGGTGATGCACGAATGGGGCGGCCCGATGCTTTTCGGCAGCGAGCGCGTCTGCGGCGAAACGAAAATTCCGGTTCTGGTCGAGCATCGGGGCACATATACATCCGGCCGTGCCTTGGCGGATTTCTACGCCAGCAATGGTTACTGCGTGGTCGTGATTGATGCCTTTCACTTCGGCCGCCGTGCCCCGCGCGGCATCGGTGGGCTGCCCGCGGAGTTTGATCCCTTCACGCTCGATAAGGCGACGTTGGCCAGCTACGAGACTAAAGTGCGCGACCAACTCTATCTCGGCGTGCGCCAACTCAACTGGGCCGGCACCACCTGGTGCGGCGTCAACTTCGGCGACGACAGCCGTTGCGTGGACTACCTGCTGTCTCGGAAAGAAGTCGACAAGGACCGCATCGGTGTCACTGGATTGTCCGGCGGCGGCTGGCGAACGAATATCCTGGCGGCGCTCGACGACCGCATCCAGGCCGCGGTGCCCGTGGGCTGGATGACGACCGGCGACCACCAGCAGCCCTACAATGTGGCCGGCGCCATCGGCACCTTTTGTCTGCTGCCGGGCGTGTGGGACCGCATCGACATTCCCGACTTGATGGCCATGGCGGCGCCAAAGGCATGCATGGTAGTCAGCGGCAAGCAAGACATCCTCTTTCCACCGGCCGGCCAGCGCGAGGCCGCACGGCAAATCACTGCTGCATACGAATGGGCCGGTCGCCCAAAAAATTTCCGCGACTATGCCCCGGACAAGCCGCACTGTTATGATCGGGAGATTCAGGAGCAGGCGCTGGCGTGGTTCGATGAGCATCTGAAGAAGGGGGAGAAGCCGCAATCCAAGCCGGAGAGGGGGAACGATAAATGACCATTTTCAAGATCCAGTAATTGCGCGGAGGAACAGCCGATCATAGATCCAACCGGCCGGTGGTCTGGGAGACGAAGTACGGGTGCAAGGTCCCCGTGAAGGAGTGGAAGGTCAGGACCCGGCCTTACACTGGCCGGGCAGCCAAGGTCGAGGAAAAACGAGACCCATTAAACAAAACCGCTGATGCTCGCTTGCTTTTGGTGATGTCTCTCTGGCACCGGCGGTATTATGTCCTGTGGGAACTCTACGGTTAGGAACCTGGTTTTATTATGGCCTATATCGACGCGCACGTTCACGTCTGGACCCCGGACACGGCCCACTATCCTCTGGCTTCCACTTTCAAGAGAGAAGATATGAAGCCGGCTTCCTTCACCCCCGACGAGCTTTTCAAGCATTGCCGGCCTGCGGGGGTGGACCGCATCAATCTCATTCAGATGAGCTTCTATGGTTTCGACAATCGCTACATGCTCGACATGATCGCCCTTTATCCGGATACGTTCGCGGGCACGGCCGTCATCGATCCTTTTGGCGAGGACGTCGAGGGAGTAATGGCCGGGCTGGCCAAAAAGGGCGTGCGTGCCTTTCGTATTCATCCAAGCTTGAGCAAGCAACTCCCGGCCCGTTGGCTGGAGCCGTCCGGCTGCTCCAAAATGTTTGCCGCAGGCGCCAAGAACAAACAGGCCATGAGCTGCTTGATCGGCCCCGACGGCCTTCCCGAGCTGGATCGCATGTGCAAGAACTTTCCCGACACGCCCGTGATTATCGACGACTTGTGCCGAATCGGAGTCGAAGGCACGATTGCCGACAAGGACGTGGATTCCCTGTGCGCCATGGCCGCGCACAAGCAGGTGATGGTTAAGGTCGGGGCTTTTTACGCGCTAGGGAAAAAGAAGCCGCCTTACAGTGACCTGGCCCCGCTCATCCAAAAAGTCGTGAAGGCCTTCGGTGTACGCCGCTGCATGTGGGAAAGCGATTGCCCCTTCCAGGTGGTCGAGCACAAATATCAAGACAGTATCGATCTAATACGGAAGGGGCTGAATTTCCTTACTACCGACGACAAGGACTGGCTGCTGCGCCGGACCGCTGAGGAATTTCTCTTCAAGAGATAAGCAACTCAACCGAGCCGTACCCGCGCATAACTGATCATCGAGGCCGTTGCCTGCCGGTGTCCGAGGAGTTCAAGCGTGTCGGAAGGCGGCGAACCGCCGCGAACGGTCGCCGTAAAGTAGCTCGTGAGCGGATATCGAAGCGGCACCTTAACCTGGGCACTGTAAGAGCCACCGGGGTAGATTTCCATCACTCGGTTCTCGGCAACACTTTCCCCTTTCGCATCCTTCCCGCTGGCGAAAAAGAAAACAAACAGTCGATTGTCCGGGGTTACTTGAAAGCGCGGGTAAGAGGGAATCACAGCGGGTTCTCCCTCGCCGGCGACCACTAAACTACGTCGATACGCCACCGTCCCCGCACGCACTACTGCGTAGTTGAGAGCATGGGTCTGGGTCAGACCGGGATAGAAGCGCTGGCGCAGGCGTTCATCCAGAGCCCGTTCCGTCCATATCACGTGGGCTGCGCCATCCGGGCT
>DASZFN010000367.1:0-11852 GCA_035939715.1 Gemmataceae bacterium
TCAGCTCTTTCGCCGCGGAGGTGACGCGCGTGGCCCGCGAGGTCGGCACCGAGGGCAAGCTGGGCGGCCAGGCCGTGGTCAAGGGCGTGGCCGGCACCTGGAAAGATCTCACCGACAACGTCAACTCGATGGCCTCCAACCTGACCGACCAGGTGCGCAACATCGCCAAGGTGGTGACCGCGGTGGCCAAGGGCGATCTCAAGCGCCGGCTGACCGTGGAATCCAAGGGCGAAATTGCCGCCCTGGCGGACACCATCAACGAGATGAACGACACGCTGGCGATTTTCGCCGAGCAGGTGACCACCGTGGCGCGCGAGGTAGGCGTCGAGGGCAAGCTGGGCGGGCAGGCGCGCGTACCCGGGGCGGCCGGCACGTGGCGGGATTTGACGGACAACGTCAATCAACTGGCAGCGAATTTGACCGCGCAGGTGCGGGCCATTGCGGAAGTGGCCACGGCGGTCACCAAGGGAGACCTTAGTCAATCCGTCGCCGTGGAGGCCCAGGGCGAGGTGGCGGCTCTGAAGGACAACATCAATGAGATGATCCGCAATCTCAAAGACACCACCCAGAAGAACACCGAACAGGACTGGCTGAAGACCAACCTGGCGAAGTTCACGCGCATGCTCCAGGGTCAGAAGGACATGATGGCCGTGGCCAGGCTGATCCTTTCGGAGCTGGCCAAGGTGGTCGCCGCGCAACATGGCGCGTTCTACGTCATGGAGTCCGCGAACGGCGACGCGCCGAGTTTGAAGCTCCTGAGCAGCTATGCCTATAAGGAGCGCAAGCATCTGGCGAATCAATTTCAGCTCGGAGAGGGCCTGGTCGGACAGAGCGCCCTGGAAAAGGAGCGCCTGGTCATCACCGAGGTGCCGGACGACTATATCAAAGTTTCTTCCGGCCTGGGGGAGAGCACGCCGCGGAGCATCGCGGTCTTGCCGGTGCTTTTCGAGGGCGAGGTGAAGGCGGTGGTCGAACTGGCCTCGCTGAGCCGCTTCAACGACATTCATCTGACGTTTCTCGATCAACTGGGGGAAAGCATCGGCATCGTGCTCAACACCATCGCCGCCACCATGCGCACGGAAGCCTTGCTCAGGCAATCGCAGTCCCTAACCGAAGAATTGCAGGCGCAGCAAGAAGAGCTCAAGCAAAGCAATGCCCGTCTGGAGCAACAGGCGGCGTCCCTGCGCGCTTCCGAAGAGCTCTTGAAAACCCAGCAGGAGGAGCTCAAGCAGACCAACGAGGAGCTGGAAGAGAAGGCCCGCGAGTTGACGGCCCAGAAAGCGGCTGTCGATACCAAGAATCGCGAGATCGAGCTGGCCAAGCTGGCCGTGCAGGAGCGTGCCGAGCAATTGGCGCTGACGTCGAAATACAAATCCGAGTTCCTGGCGAACATGTCGCACGAGCTGCGCACGCCTCTGAACAGTCTGTTGCTCCTGGCCGAAATGCTCGCCAACAATGCGGACGGCAATCTGACTCCCCGGCAGGTCGATTTTGCCCAGACCATCTTCAACTCCGGCAACGACCTGCAATCGCTGATCAACGACATCCTGGACATGGCCAAGATCGAGTCGGGCACGATGACCATCGAGCCCAGTGAGGTCCCGTTCACCGACCTGCAGGACTATGTGGAGCGGACCTTCATGCCGGTGGCGCAGAACAAGGGACTGGCCTTCAGCAGCGAGCTTGCCGGAGTCCTGCCGGCGGCCATCTACACCGATCGCAAGCGTCTTGAGCAGGTGCTGCGCAATTTGTTGTCCAATGCTTTGAAATTCACGGAACAAGGCAAGGTGGATTTCAAGGTTGACGTCGCCACCCAGGGATGGAGTACCGACCATGCCGTCCTAAACCGCGCCGACACGGTGCTTGCTTTCTCCGTGAGCGATACCGGCATCGGCATTCCGCCCGACAAGCTGAAGATTATCTTCGAGCCGTTTCAGCAGGCCGACAGCGGCACCAGCCGCAAATTCGGCGGCACCGGCTTGGGACTGTCGATCAGCCGGGAGATCGCCGGGCTGCTCGGCGGAGAAATCCGTGTCGTCAGCGTTCCGGGCGAGGGCAGCACCTTCACGCTTTACTTGCCGTTGCAGCACCAGCCTGCCGGTGCCGCCAGGCCGGCCGCGGAAATGCCGCTCACGGCTCCGGCGCTCCGGTCCCCTGCCGGCTCCATGCCTGCGGCCATGCCTGCAGTCGTCACCGCGCCGGCCGGCGCGCCGGTGGCGGAAGCCAACGACGACCGCGCCGTCACTCAGCCAGGCGATCGCACGCTGCTGATCCTGGAAAACGATCCGAATTTTGCACAGATCCTCTTGCACATGGCGCGGCAGAAGGGCTTCAAGGGGCTGATCGCACTGCGTGGCAATACCGGTCTCGAGCTGGCCCTGAAATACAAGCCCGACGCCATCACCCTGGACATTCGCTTGCCGGACATGGATGGCTGGAAGGTTCTGGAACATCTCAAACACAACCTGAGCACGCGACATATTCCGGTGCAGATCATCTCCGTTGAGGAAGCGCGACAGCGCGGCTTGAAACTGGGCGCGCTTGCCTACCTGAAAAAACCCGTAACCCAGCAGGCCTTGAGCGAGGCCTTTGCCAGGATTCAGGGCTTTATCGAGCGCCCGGCCAAGGAGCTGCTCATCGTGGAAGCCGACGAGGCGCAGCGCACGAACATTCTGGATCTGATCGGGGACGGCGACGTACACAGCGCCGCCGTCGCCACCGGCGAAGAAGCTCTGGCCGTTCTGCGCAACAATCGCTTTGACTGCATGGTGCTTGATTTGACCCTGCCGGACATGAGCGGCTTCGACTTAATCAACAAAATGAAGAAGCAGGCGGAACTTCACGACCTGCCGATCATCATTTACACCGGCCGGGACCTGACCAAGGAGGAAGAGACGGAGCTGGCGCGGCTCGCCGACGCCGCCATTATCAAGGACGTGGCGTCGCCCGGACGGCTGCTCGATGAAACCGCCCTGTTCCTGCACCGCGTCGAGGCCAATCTTCCGGAAGCGAAGAAGCGTATTCTACGGCAGATTCATGACACCGACCCTGTGCTGGCCGGTCGCAAGGTCCTGATCGTAGACGACGACCTGCGCAATATCTTCGCCCTGACGTGCACGCTCGAACGCCATCAGATGGAAGTGCTGCACGCCGAGAACGGCAGGACCGGCATCGAGGTCTTGCGGGGCACGCCCGGCATCGACATCGTGCTCATGGACATCATGATGCCCGAGATGGACGGCTATGAAACCATGCGTACCATCCGGAAGATCGAAGAATTCAAGGCGCTGCCCATCATTGCCTTGACGGCCAAGGCCATGAAGGGCGATCGGGAAAAGTGTGTCGAGGCCGGCGCCTCGGACTACATTGCCAAACCGGTGAATGCCGAGCAACTGTTGTCCCTGCTGCGCGTCTGGTTGTACCGATGAGTGGAATAGGTATGAGCGCACCCCCGGACACGGAAGACCTTGAAGCCATCGAAGTCCAGTTGCTGCTGGAAGCGATCTTCCGCCGCTATGGCTTTGACTTCCGGAATTACGCGCTGTCATCTATTCGCCGCCGCATCTGGAGCAGCGTGCATGCGGAAGGGCTCGAGACGATCTCCGAACTGCAGGGGAAACTGCTGCATGACGCCGCCGCCATGGAGCGCTTCTTGTTGACAGTCACAGTTAACGTATCGACCATGTTTCGCGATCCAGACTTCTATCGCGTTTTCCGTTCCCGCGTGGCGCCTGCCTTGCAAGCCTATCCTTTTGTGCGCATCTGGCATGTGGGCTGCGCCACGGGCGAAGAGGTGTACTCGATGGCCATCCTGCTCCACGAGGAAGGGCTTTATCCGAGGTGCCGCATCTACGCCACGGACATGAACGAGGCGGTCCTGGCCAAGGCGAAAGCCGGCATCTTCTCGCCCGGCATGGTTCAGGAATACACCACGAATTACCTTCAGGCAGGCGGCACCGGCTGCTTCTCGGAGTATTACACGGCCAACTACGGCAACGTCATCTTCGACCGCGCGCTCATCGACAATATCGTGTTCGCGCAGCACAACCTGGTGACGGACGGGTCCTTCAATGAATTCCAGGTGATCTTATGCCGCAACGTCCTGATCTACTTCAATGATGTGCTGACGCACCAGGTCCACGAATTGCTTTACCAGAGCCTGGCGCTGGCTGGTTTTCTCGGTCTAGGCAACAAGGAGTCCATCAAGTTCACCCCCCGCGAGGACTGCTATGAGGAGTTTGACGGCCACGAACGGCTTTACCGAAGAATTAAGTAAAGAGCTTCCCCCCGTTGAGCAAAAAGTAAATATCCTGCTCGTCGACGATCAGCCGGCCAACTTGTTGGCGCTCGCCGCTACGCTGGAGGGCCTGGGCCAGAACGTGGTCAAGGCCCGCTCCGGCCTGGAGTGCCTGCGCTGTCTGCTGGACCGCGACTTTGCCGTGATCCTGATGGACGTCAAGATGCCGGGCATGGACGGCTTCGAGACGGCGGCGCTCATTCGCGAACGGGCGCGCTCGCAACACACGCCGATCATCTTTCTGACCGCCTATGAGAAGAACGAGCTGCAGATGTTCAAGGGCTATTCGTTGGGGGCCGTCGATTACCTCTACAAGCCGTTCGTGCCCGAGGTGCTGCGCGCCAAGGTGTCGGTGTTTGTGGATATCTTTAACAAGTCGCTGCAGGTGCAGCGCCAGGCCGAATTGCTGCGCCGCGCCCAACAACAGGAGCATGAAAGAGAACTGGCGCGGGCGCGGGAGAACTGGGAAGCCGACCGGCTGCGCGACGAGATCGCCATCGCGCGGCGCATTCAGCAGAAGCTGTTCCCGGCCGCGCCGTTGCCCCTGCCCGGCTTCGATATCGCCGGCGCCTCCTGTCCCGCCCAGGCCACCGGCGGGGATTATTTCGATTATGTGCCCATGAAAGATGCCAGCCTGGCGGTGGTCATCGGCGACATCAGCGGCCACGGTTTCGGTCCGGCGCTCTTGATGGCCGAGACGCGCGCCTACCTGCGCGCCTTCACCATGACACACACCGACGTGGCCGAGATTGTCCGCCTGCTCAACCGCGCCCTGGCGGTCGATACCGAAGACGATCGCTTCGCCACGCTGCTGCTGGCACGCTTCGAGCCGCTCACGCGCTCGTTCGTTTACGTCAGCGCCGGGCACACGGCGGGCTATCTGCTCAATCCCGCGGGTAGGGTTAAATACGACCTGACCAGCACCGGCATGCCCCTGGCGATCATGCCCGACGCCGAAATCACGGCCGCGCCGGCAATGACCCTGGAGCCGGGCGAGGCGGTCTTTCTGCTCACCGACGGCATCATCGAGGCCCACTCTCCCGACGAGAACCTGTTCGGCGTCGAACGGGCTCTCGCCGTCGTTCACGACAACTGGGCCGGCAGTTCGCGCGACATCGTGGATCGCGTGTTTGGCGCCGTGCGCGCCTTCTGCGGTGGTAAAGCGGCCCTCGACGATATGACCGCCATTGTCATTAAAGTAGACGCTACTTCTCTTCCACCGTCATAGCCACGCAAAACGGCGCGCAAATCGTCTCCTTGGTGGTGGAATAATCAAGCGTCTTCACTTTCTTGTCCGGCTTGGGATTGTCCCAGGTAGTGAGAAAGAGACGAATCTTCCGGCCAACCCCCTGGGAGGCGTCGTTCTCGCCCTTCCAGGCAACCTTGGCGCGGCTGGGTTCGATCTCCTCAGCCGCCCACCAATCGACCACGTCCTTGCCGTAAACGATCGGAATGGTTACGGAGGTGTCATCGTCCCAGTTCACCGTGTACTCACCGATGATGGTGTCGTCGTCGGTGCTCCAGCCCGTGGCGTGCAGAAAATGCAGCTTGCTGAAACGCCGGTCCACCTTGATGCCCTCGATCTTGTCCGCTTTGTCCGTCAAGCGCATGCTGGCCAGGCGCAGGTAGCTCTCGCCGATATGGAATTTCACGCCCTCGAGTGTCTGGTCGCCGCGCGGCAAACAATCGAGGTTATTGCCGGCGGGGGCATTGGCATGGAACTGGTCCTTGAGCTTGTGGTTGGCCTTGTCTTTCAAATCGATGCAGGTGAATTTCCTGTCCGGCTGCTTCGGCTTCTCGGGAGCTTGCCCGGCTGCGGCTACCAGGGCGAAGCTCAGGGTAAGAAATAAACCGGCGGCGAGCGTCAAGCGTTGCATGGGGAAGTCCTCCTTCTTTGTTAAAGACGACACGGGGCGTGCCGATTAACGTCGACCGCGTTTTCCAGATTGTACTGTAAGGAAGACAATGGGTGTCTAATAAGAATTTGGGGACGCCGGAGGAGTTTGCCAGTTCAACATGAGGCTTGGTATAATGTGGCGATAATCCTTTGTTGGAGAAACCAGTCATGGCAAAGAATAGCGACTACCAATACCTGCGTCCAAAGCGTGGGTCAAAGTATCAACAGCTCTTCGTTAGCGGCCGCATCATGGCTGAGGTTCTTTATCGGGAGACTGTGGGCCAGGAAGCCTTGACGCCGGAACAGGTGGCGCGCGAATACGATCTGCCCGTCGAGGCAGTGCTCGAATCGATCCACTATTGCACCAACCACCCCGAGATCCTTGAGGCAGACCGGAGCCGTGAGACGGCACTTATTGAAGCAGACGGACGTACTTGTTGGCCTTACGCCTCCAAGAGCCATGCCTCCGGCAAATGAACCTCTACCTTGACGACGATAGTGCCAAGGCCTTGCTCGCCGCGCTTCTGCAGAAAGGGGGGCACCGAGTCGTGGTGCCCGCTGATGTAGGTCTGCGAGGAGCCGACGACGCAGAGCATCTACTGCACGCGGTTCAGAACGACCTAATCTTGCTCACGAGAAACCATGACGATTTTCGAATGCTGCATTTGTTAGTGCAGGCGACGCGTGGTCAGCACAAGGGTATTTTTGTAGTCCGACGGGACAACGATCCCACGCGCGATATGAAAGATCGAGACATTGTTCGATCAATCGCCAACCTGGAAGCTGCGGGAGTTCCTATCCTCAATGAGCTGCATATTCTCAACCACTGGCGTTGAAGAATGCCGGGTATGACCCGCACGGCATCGTTTTCAGGAGTCCCGCCATGCCAAAAAAGAAAGACGATATACCCCGCCTGTATGTCCGAAAGGGAGCCACCTTGAAGGAGATCTATGCAGAGGCGAGGAAGCAGTTCACGGCTGCTGATTTGCAGAAATACACGGTGGACGAACCGATGGTGCCGGCGGAGCAACTGCTTGCAGAATTGCAGGCAATTCACCGAGAGGAAACGGGCAAGAAAAAGAAGTAAGCATGCTACTTCAGGCCAGAGCTACTTGATCGTCCGCGCCAGGCGCATGCCGAAGTAGTCATCCACCTGGTAGGGTCGATTATCCAGCCTAGCGGCGCAGCGCAGGAACGACGCATGGTCATAGAAGCCGCCGCCGCGCAGCACGCGGCCGTTGAGTTCGAGCACCGCCGCGGTGTCCTCGCGATCCTCGGGCGGCGGGTTCACCTTGCCCCAGGGCCGGCTGGCAATGCCGCGCTCCTGACACCATTGCCAGATGTTGCCGTGCATGTCGAACAGGCCGAAGTCGTTCGGCTTCAGACTGCCGACCGGGTGAGTGCGCACTTGTGAGTTGCCCATGTACCAGCCGTAATGGCCCAGCAGCTCCTCGGAGGAGCCGTAATACCGGGCCGTCACGGCGCCCGCGCGGCAGGCGAATTCCCATTCCGCTTCCGTGGCCAGTCGATAACCGGTGCGGCTCAGATAATTAGCCGGCAGTTTCATGCCTTCCTTGATGTCCTTCAGGGGCGGAAAGCACATGTCCTCGGCAGCAATCCCTTCCCGTTCGCTCAGCCAGCGGCAATACTGCGCGGCCGTGAACCAGTTCATGCCGATCACCGGGCAGTCCGCTTCCGGGCAGTACTTCCGGGTATAGGCGTGGCGTCGCCCCTTCAGGAACTGCTGGAACTGCCCGAGCGTCACGGGCGTCGTGGCGATGGCGTAGGACCGGCCAATGTGTTTGTTGAAGATTCTCTCGCTGGCATCGCCACCGGCTTCACTGGGCGGCGAGCCCATTTTGAACTCGGGCGGATTGATAATCACCGCGAAGCTCTGGCCATGGCGATTGACATACCAGTTGCGGTTGCCTTGCGGGCCGGGCCCGGCCAGGGCATCGTTGATCGGCTTCAGGAGTGCGGCTTCGTTCCAGCGCCGGCACAGCCATTCCACGGCGGCATGAAGCCCCGGGTCGGGATGATCCCTGTACCACTGCGCGAGTTGGGCCCGCAACGGCTCGCGCACCTCCACCGGCAGACTGACGGGTGCGTACTCGCCAAGGCTTAGCAAGAGCGCGCGCTGAGCGGAGAGGTCTGCTTCCTTCTGCAGTTGCTGCACCAGGACAACCGGATCGACGCCGAGAGGTTGCAGCCGGTGAATCAAGTAGCTGCGCAGGCGCGGATCCTCATGATGGCGGAAAAGCGGCCACACCAATTCCCGTTCGTGCAAACGCAGCAGGGTGACCGCCGCGTTGGCTTGCCGCTTGGCGAGCACGTCTTTCTCCAGGTCCGGCAGACCGGGCTTCATTTCCCGTGTCAGCTCGGCGCTCATGGCCGTCGCGGCATGATCCGCGAAACGCGCCAGCTTTGGCAGCATCACCGCATATTGCTCGGCGTTGGCGTCCTTGATGAGCTCGGTCAGTTCTTCGGGCTGATCGGCAGCATACTCGGCAAGAATGGTAGTCGCCAGGGTCCGCTCATATGCGGGCCGCTGCCCATCGCGAAAGATCGCGGCGAGCGGCCTGACGAGGTGGGCTCTTACCGGTTCGAGAGCGGCGGTCAAGGTGGCATAGGAACTGGGATTGGCCCGCACTTCCTGGAGCAAATGCTCAACCAGGAAGCCGGCCTGGCGCTGCCATTGATCACGGGCCATAGCCGCTAGCGGCGGGTCCGACAGCGCCGCGGAAAGTCCAGCCAGGGCCAGGGCGGCATTGAAGCGCTCCTTCGCGCCGGCCTGCTCCGAGCCGAGCACGCGCCCGAGTTCCGGCGCCACCTCCTTGGCGTGCGGCTCCAGGGCTGCGCGAATGACCATGATCTGTTGCGGCTCGGCAAGCAAGAGGCGCTCGCCGAGATAGCACACCTGGCCTGGGTCCCGCGGCAGCAAGGCGAGCCCGGCATTGAGCCGTTCGCGCGAAGTCGGCGCCGCTTCCTTGCAGATGCGCCGCAGCATGGGATCGGTCCAGCGCTGATAAGCCGCCAACTTTTCCATGACCGCGGGCGCCTCAGCCGTATTGGCTGCTTCGAGCACGTGCACCAAGGTTGTCGCGCGCACGTAGCCGAAGCCTTCCCAGGCAGCCCAGCTCAGCAACAGCAGAGCGGCCGCCGCGGCGCTGAGGCGCAGGCTGTAGCGGCGCGTGGCCGCGCGCATGGTCTTGTGCTGCGCCGTCGTCCAATCCCGGCGGCGCGTGCACAGCGCGATCTGCGCCCACTCCCGCCCGGAAGGCAGATGCCGCGCCTCCGGCCGGGCGATCCACAGTGCCGCCCGTTCGCGCAGACAGAGTTCCGCACGGCCGCGGTAAGTCGCGCGCTGCCTGCGTGTCAGCCATTCGCGTAGCGCCGGCACCAGATAGTCGTGCGTCAGCTGATAATAAGCCGAACCACCCGCGCCCGCGTCGGCCGGGGTAATGAGCCGCAGCTCCGTATCGAGAATGCGCAGCACGGCGTGGAACGCTTCCGGCCTGCGTCCGTAGCCTGCCGCCTCCAGGAGCGCTTCCCGAGAGCGCATGGCGCCCTTGATGTCGGTCCCCTGCTCCGGCAGCAGCGCTTGCAAGACGGCGCAGGCCGCCCGTTCGTGGAGGCGATGTTCCGGCTGGGCGGCGCGCGGGCCCAGCATTTCTTCGAGGAAAAGCACGCCGATCCCCTGGGTGCCGCCCACGGCGTGGAGCGTGGCCGGCGTCCACGGTTTACCGCGCGTCATGTCGGCAAACAGGCTCAGGCGCACGGGAATGATCTTGCCGTCCTGGGCGAGGCCGGCCACCGCCTCATCCAGAAACTGCTCCTCGGCTGCGCTGCGCTCGCCAGGCCGGGCTAAAAGCCGACCGAAGGCCCGGCCGAACTCGGCCAGGACCTGACGCGCGTGCAGCGGATCAAACAGATCGACCAGCGTCGTGTTGCGTCCTTCGACGAGCGGCACTTCCAGGTCGCGCATGAAACGGCTCACGGCTACCCAGAAATCGTCGGGCACCAGCAACAGGCACTGCACATGCCGGCCATCGCATTGCCGCAGGGCCTCGGCCAACTCGCCGGGCGGCGCCTGCCGCTGGGCGTGCAGCCACTGTTCAAACTGGTCCAGGATCAGCAGGATCTTCGCCTCGGCGGGAGCCTGGCGCTCCCGGCGCAAACGCTTGAGCGTCTCCACCAGTCCCAGCGTCATGGGCAAGTTGCCACAACGTTGCCGCAAGCCCTTGAGGATGCGGGCTTCGAGATCGTCGGGCGTGGCCTCGACATAGACCGCCGTGACCTGGCTGCCCAGCCGGGGCAACAGGCCCGCCTTCACCAGCGACGATTTACCACAACCGCTCGGCCCGTACAGCAAACCGACGGGAAAGGGGTCGTCCGGACCTGTGCTCTCGATACGGGTCTTCCAGAAGCGAATGCTCTCCGGCAAGCCGGCGCGGTCGCGCGGGCCGGGCAGCAGGTCCAGAAAGAAGTAAGCGTCCGCGGCGTCGAAGGAGCGCAGCCCCTTGGGAATGATCGGGTTCACGCGCGGCTCAATCTCCACGGCCAGTTCCGCCACGCCCGGCGGCCCGACGGCCTTGCGCTCCTCAACAGCAGCCAGGTGAGCCGGGGCCGGCCTGGCTACGAGGGTGCCCCTGCGCATCAGGAAGTCTTCCCAATGACGCAGGTCGTCGGCCAGCTCCTGCGCCGTGGCGTGGCGGTCGGAGGCGCGCTTACTCAGGGCCTTGAGACAGATGCGCTCCAGTTCGCGCGGGATCGTGGCATCCGTCTCGCGTAGCGATTGCACGGCGCCCGCGCGGATCTTGTCGAGCAATTCGCCGCGGTTCTCGGCCTGGTACGGCAGCCGGCCCAGCAGCAGCTCGTAGAAGACCACGCCCAGGCTGTAGATATCCGTGCGCGCATCGACGCGATGTCCCTCGCCGCGCGCCTGTTCGGGACTCATGTACGCCGGCGTGCCCGTGAAGGACGGCCCGGTGCCGAAGTCCTCTTCGCGCAGGGCCAGCCCAAAATCGCCGAGATATGGCCGGCCCTCGGTGTCGAGCAGGATATTGGCCGGTTTGATGTCGCGGTGGATGATGCCGCGCTGGTGGGCATAGTGCAAGGCGTCGGCGACGCCGATGACGAGCGCCACCGCCTCGGCCCGCGTCGGCCGCACGCGCCGCAACTGCGTCCGCAAATCGCTGCCCTCGATGAACTTGGAAACCAGGTAGCAGACGCCGTCCGCGGTCAGGCCGGCATCGTAAACGGGCACGATGCCGGGATGATCGAGATGCGCCAGGGCACGGCCTTCCGCGGGATAGGCCGCCTGGGCGTCCGGCGAGATCCGGTGCCGATGCGGCACCTTGATGGCGACCGCGCGCGCCAGCGCCTCGTCGAACGCCTTGTAAACGGTGCCAAAACCGCCGGCCCCCAGCCGCTCCGTGAGCCGATAGCGCCCCAGCGAAACCGGCACAAATGGGTCTGTCTCTGTCCCTTGCCGATCGAGCGGCATGGTCTCGGCGTCGTGCGCAACGGGATTGGCCGTTTGCGTCCCCTCGTCCTTCGCAGGCTGGCTACCGAAGGTCGATTCGTGCATGGACCACCCAGGGCAGGCGTGATGGAACGGAGTAAGCCGAGGCGCACAATTATCGCACGGATGCGCAG
>DASZFN010000368.1:0-5106 GCA_035939715.1 Gemmataceae bacterium
CGGGCTGGTACAGGGTGGGCCCGGCCCCATACAGGAGGCAAAAGTGCCTTTTCATAGCCATCGGTTAGCCAACGGTTTACAAATCATCGGCGAGGACAGCCCTGCCGCGCGCTCGGCGGCCCTGGGTTTCTTTGTGCGCACGGGGTCGCGCGACGAGAGTGCCGACGTCTCCGGTGTCACCCATTTCCTCGAGCACATGGTCTTCAAAGGCACGCCGCGGCGAACGGCCCTGGACGTCAACCGCGACTTCGACCGCATCGGCGCCCATTACAACGCCTTCACCAGCGAGGAGAACACGGTCTTCTACGCGGCGATTCTGCCCGAGTACATTCCGCAGGCCGTAGACATCCTCGCCGATATCTTGCGGCCGAGCCTGCGCGGCGATGATTTCGACATGGAGAAGAACGTCATCATCGAGGAAATCGGCATGTACGAGGACCAGCCCATGTGGTCCGCCTACGATCATGCCAAGCGTACCTACTTCGCCGATCACCCGCTCGGCAACAGCATCCTGGGCACTCCAGAAAGCATTCGCGCCTTGACGCGCGATCAGATGCAAACCTACTTCGAGCGACGTTACGTGGCGCCGAACATCACCGCCGTGATTGCCGGCAATTTTGACTGGGAACGTTTCGTGGCCCTGGTCGAGGAGCGCTGCGGCGCCTGGAGCACTGGCCCGGTCGGCCGCCAGGGCGTGCGCGACACGCGCGGCTCGGGAAAATTCGCCGTGCTCACCAAGAACAAGGTCGTGCAGGAGCACGTCTTCCTGCTGTCGCCTGGTCCGCCGGTGGAATCGCCGGAGCGATATACGGCAGACACGCTGGCTCTGGCCATCGGCGATGATTCGGGCAGCCGGCTGTACTGGGCCCTTGTTGATCCGGGCCTCGCCGACTCCGCGGACTGCAGCTTCCACGATTACGAGGGCACCGGCTCCTTCTATACCTCCTTCAGCTGCCAGCCTGAACAGACGCAGGAGGACCTGGCCATCGTCCGCCAGGTGCTTCATGAAGTGCAGCAGAAAGGCATCACGGAAGAAGAATTACAGCAGGCCAAGAGCAAGATCGGCTCGCGCGTCGTCCGCGCCAGCGAGCGGCCCATGGGCCGCATGCAGGCCATCGGCATGGCCTGGACTTACCTGCACCAGTACCGCACCGTCGACGACGATCTCAAGGCCTTCGACGCCGTCACGCTCAAGAGCATTCGCGAGCTGCTGGACCGCTATCCGCTGGACCAGTCCACCACCCTGGCGTTGGGGCCCCTCGAGAAACTGATACCGGCGAATAGCAACGGCCAAAAATAAGTTATGCGGCGCTGTCATGAAAATCACCCGCGTTGAGCCGATCCACCTCCGCCTGCCGGATGTCAACGAACGCTGCGACGGCAGTCAGGAAACGCTGGTCGTCAAGGTACATACCGACGCGGGCATCGTCGGCGTGGGCGAAGTGGATTCCTCTTCCCTCGTGGCCAGGGCCATTATCGAAGCGCCTCTGTCCCACAAAATTTGCCGCGGCCTGGCGGAGTGCGTCCTCGGACAAGACCCGTTCGAAATCGACCGCCTGATCCACCGCATGTACGAGGGGAGCATCTTCTTCGGCCGGCAAGGCGCCGTTATCCAGGCCATGAGCGGTGTTGAGATTGCGCTCTGGGACATTGTCGGCAAGGCCACGCGGCGGCCTGTTTACCAACTGCTCGGCGGCGCTTTTCGCAAGAAGCTGCGCGCCTACGCCTCCATCCTCTTCGGCGCTACGCCCGGGGAAACCGAACAGATCGGCAAGCGCCTGGTCGATCAGGGCTACCGGGCCGTCAAATTCGGCTGGGGTCCCATGGGGGAAAGCGAAGCCGCCGATCTGGCGCAGGTGCGCGCCGCCCGCCGCGGGCTCGGCGACGGCGTCGAGTTGATGGTCGATGCCGGTCTCTGCTGGGACACGGCCACCGCCATCCGCCGGGCCAGGCAGTTTGAGGCGTTCCAGCTCACCTGGTTGGAGGAGCCGCTGCACCCGGACAATCTGCAGGGCTATGCCCGTCTGAGCGCCCAGAGCCCGATCCGCATTGCTGCCGGCGAGGAGATTTGCGATGTCAAGGAATTTCAGCAGATGATGGACGTGGGCGGCATCGACGTGGTCCAGGTCGATGTCACGCGCGTCGGAGGCCTGGCACGCTCCAAGCGCATCGGTTGGGATTCTGCCGAGCGTCACCGCCTGTGCGTCAATCACTCCTACAAGACCGGCATCAACATCGCGGCCTCGCTGCACTTCGTCGCGGCTCTGCCCAACACGCAGTACTTCGAGTACTGTGTGGAGCAAGGCGCCTTGCGGCAAACACTGACACGGCAAAAGTTCCCGGTGAGCGACGGCGATATCGCCATACCGGAGGAACCGGGTCTCGGCATCGAGCTGGACGACAGTGTCGTGGCGCGATTTCGGGTCAGTTAGCTGATCCCATTCATTTCACGCAGGAAATTTCTGCCAACGCCTGAATCTCTTTACGGTGAAAAACTGGCTCCCCCGCACGAAGGTTTGGCGTGGCGCCTCCTTTTAAGCCATACTTCCAATGAACTCGTTAGCGTACCCCGCGTGTAGGCGACGCCCTGCTCCCGTCGCGCTTACACCAGGACCTTTCTTTCGAGCCAAAGCTCGGGACCGGCCCGGTCTCCATCAAAGTTGGGAGCCATGCCATGCGCGCTGTTATGCCATCACAATCCCGTAACCCCGTGCCGCTGGTAGTTTCCGCAGCCCTGCGAGCCTTTGTGCTCCTCGTGCCTACGGCCCTCTTGCTCATCGGTATGCCGCGGACCAGCGGCGCCTCGCAGATTATGCTTCTGATCGGCGCGGGCTTCCAGGCGGTCGTGTGCTTTCTCGCCTTCCTGAGCAGCCGCAGCTGGCGACAGCCGGTGGCGCCCTCGGTGATTTCGCTTTACCTGATTGCCCTGGGCTGGCTCTGGCTGGGCGGCTCGAGCCTGGACGACTGGTACCACCATCTTGCCCAGGCCATCCTGCTCATCGTCCCGCTAACCGTCTTCGCTTTCCAGATCCTCATCAATTCGGGCGCGCCGGCCATCCGCCGGGCACGCGTGCTCACGGATAATCTGGCGCGGCGCAGGGACCTGCCGACCGAGCTGTCCACCTGTCGAAACTTGCCCGAGGTCAAGGCCTTGCGCGAAGCCCTGCACCTGGACGCCACGCCGGCCCTGAACCTGCTGAGCCATCCGCAACTGGGGGTGCGTGTCGCGGCCCTGGCCACGCTCGAATTTCGCAAGAACTGGCGGCGCGGGCAGGCCGAGCTGGTCCTGCACGTCGCCCAGAAGGCTCAGGAGCCGGTGATGCGCATCGCCGCCATGAATGCCCTGGCGAACCTGGACGAACGCATCCTGGTAGAGGCGGTCGCGCAGTTCTTGCAGGATCCCTGCCGGGAAGTCCGCGAGGCCGCTACCGAGGCCTTGCTCTGGAATTGCGAGCAGCGCTGGTCCTGGATTCGCCATGTTGTGCGCGCCGCCCTTTCCAACCCCGATTTTCAACAGGACGGCCCTCTGCAATGCAGTGGCCAGTTGCTCAGTGCCGAGGCGGTCGCCGATCTGAACGCCTGGGCTTCGGAGATGGGCATTCTCGGTATCCGGGCCGTGCATACCCTCGGCGTGCATCATAACCGCGTCTTGCAAGATCAGCCGGAAGCGGAATTGCTCGCCGAGCTGAGACGGCAGCTCACCGACCCACATGCCCCCCCCTTGCTGCGCCTGGAAGTGGCTCGCGCCTTGCGCGCCGGCGGCTGGCTGGACAACACGGTGCAGGAGCGGCTGCTCGATCCGGCCAATCCCGCCCTGTTGCGCCTGCAGGCCGCGGAGGCTTTGCTGGACAGCGGCCCTCATCCGCGCGCGCTGGCGACGGTCTATGACGTGGCCCGCTTGCCCAACCGCGAAATCGCCCTGGCCACCGCCGCCATTGTGCAGCGCTGCCTGAATGTCGATCTCGGACTCCCCATCGGACAGCCGTTGCCTCCCGTCAACAGCCGCCACGCCGCCGAGGTAACCCGCCGCGTCATGTCCTGGGCAGCCCAGGCCGAGAACGAGCCGGTTAGCGGCGTGATGGGTCAGCAGTCGGTAGCCAGTAGTCAGTAGCCAGTAGTCAGTGGTCATTGCTCGTGATGGGTACAATAGTACTACTGATTATTGGCTACTGACTATTGACCACCATGCGCATCTGGCTAGGCACGTCCGGTTATTCCTATCCTGACTGGGTCGGCGGGTTTTATCCTGCGTGCCTGCGGCCAGGGAAGATGCTCTCTTACTACACACAACACTTCCCGCTCGTGGAGCTGAATTTCACCTTCTACCGCCCACCGACTGCCGCCATGCTGGCGCGACTGGCCGAGCAAACGCCGGACGGCTTCCAGTTCATCGTCAAGATGCCGCGCACGCTCAGCCATGAAGAGAAGCTGGATGATTTGCCGGGCTTTCGCCTGGCCCTGGAAGAGCTCGAGCGCCGGGCGCGCCTGCTTGGGGTGCTCTGTCAGTTGCCGCAGGCCGCTCATAACTCTTCCCGGCATCGCGCCTGGTTGGAACGCCTCGCCACGGAACTGCCGGGCAAGCGGCTGGCGGTCGAATTTCGCCATCATTCCTGGGCGCACCCCGAAGTCAACGCCTGGTTGGGCGAGCGCAGCATGCACCTGGTGTCGGTCGATGTGCCGGATCTCCCGGGCCTCTATCCGCGCGGCCTGGTGCGCTCCACGCCGCTCCTGTACCTGCGTTTGCATTCCCGCCGGGCAGAGAACTGGTACAAGTCTGACGTGAACCGATATGACTACAGTTTCTCCGACCAGGAACTGAGCGAATGGATTCAGGCCATTCGTGGGAGCATGAGCGAAACCGTATTCATCCTCTTCAACAACTGCAAGCGCAGCCAGGCAGCCGCCAATGCGCAGCGGATGCGCGAATTGCTGCAGCGCATGGCGCCGGAAATGGACCTCGTGGCGCCGCTGGCGGCTTTGCGCGAAGAGCCGCGGCAACAACTGCTTTTCTAATTCGGCGATAGGCGATTAGGCAGCATTGTCACCGAAGCGCCAGTTTTGAGTTGCGTTCTTCTCTATGGCCTGGTCTCTCCAGACCCCTGCCGG
>DASZFN010000369.1:0-7252 GCA_035939715.1 Gemmataceae bacterium
GGCCGCGACAAGAACGTGGCCATGCGCCAGCTTGACGAGTCGCTCAAGCGCCTGCAGACCGACCATCTCGACCTGTGGCAGGTCCACGAGTGCGTCTACGACAACGACCCCGAGCGTCACTTCGCCAAGGGCGGCGTGATGGAAGCCCTGGATTAGGCCAAGAGGTCGGGCAAGGTCCGCTACGTCGGCTTCACCGGCCACAAACACCCGGCCATCCATCTCAAGATGCTGTCATACAACTACCCGTTCGACAGCGTGCAGATGCCGCTCAACGCGTTCGATGCCAGCTACCGCAGTTTTCAGAAGCACGTGCTCCCCGAGGTCAGCAAGCGCGGCATGGCCGGCCTGGGCATGAAAAGCCTGGGCGGAAACGGCCAGCCGATTACCAGGGGCGTCGTGACCGTCGAAGAAGCCCTGCGTTACGCCATGACCTTGCCGGTGGCCACCACGATCAGCGGCATCGACTCCCTGGCGGTGCTCCATCAGAACCTGGCGATCACCCGCGGTTTCAGGCCGATGACCTCTGAGGAGATGGCGGCCCTGAGCCAGCGCTGCCTGGACGCCGCCGGAGACGGCCATCTCGAGCTGTACAAATCAACCATGAAATACGACGGCGACGTGGGCCGGACGCAGCACGGGCTGCCGGGCCATAAGGAATTGCCGCTTTAGGGATAAGAGGAAGAAGCAGAAATAAGGTCAACGCTTCGAGTCGCCGCCAAGGCAAACCGAAGGCCGTATCGGGGGTGCCGTTGGGCAGAAAACGGGCCAGGACACGCTCACCCCCCATCTCGAAGAGTGATTGGGGATGGGGGAAGGGGGACGACCATGACAATGTCCCCATTGTATGATCGAAGTATCGAAAGCAAGCGGCTGCTGTTCCGGCCAGGGTTGTGCGAAAATGGCCGCATTTATTTGCTTGACCCTGGCACTGCTGGGGAGGCGGGATTCTTGCTCTTAGCATCGTCCTTTGGCAGTTGTTTCACCTTCGGTGTAACAGCTTGCGTTTGTGTAGTCCCCGTCGTGACCTTGGGTGCAGTTAATCTCTTCAACCAGGAAGTCCTGAAGACCTCGTTCATCACGATGGTAAACGGCAGCAGGACGATGAATACCAGGATGAGCGATGCGATGGCCAGTGCCTTCCAGCGGTTGCGAGACTTCTCTAACTGCGCGAAGGCATGTTGATTGTCGAGCATTCGCAAGTCTCGATTCTCTCTATCGAAAGGCTCGACCACTTGGTTAACTCCTGTCCATCGCGTCCAGAGGGCAATCACGGTTTGGCTGTTGGACGTTTGGCCAAGCGGTCGAAAGATGCCTTTGCCTGCTGCGTAAGTCGTGCTTCGAGTTCTCCCCTAGCCAACGTTTCCAGAATTTGTCTGGCCTCCGGCGTGGCGATGTCCTCAAGCACTGCTACCGCCCGCAACGCCTGCAGCGTCTCGGGCCGCGTGACGGGGCCTCGCAGTTTCTCGAGCAAAGCTATTATCCGTTGGCGCGCTTCCAGCGAGGGCTTCTCCGCCAGAGCGCGCTGCAGCCCTCCTTTGGCCAGGTCGCCCATCTGTTCTAGTCCTTTTTGGGCTTCCTGCCGTGCGGCGAAGCGATCACTGTCCAGGTCGGCAATCAGCCGTCGCAGCCGTGGGACGTCGGTTGGCGGGGCTGGCCTCAAGCGTTCCTTCAATAGAGGCAGCGCCCGCGCCGGTGATTCTGCCAAGGCCCCCCGCGCTGCGAATGCCTTGCGGGCGTCGCTCGCAAGATCAGCCCAGGCGCGGGCTGCGCCTTCAGCGTCGAGACCACTCGGCTGCCCTGCATGCCGGAACGTTGCAACGTCCCAGACAAGCAGGGTGCTGTCCGACAGGCCGGACACAAGCCGGCGGCCATCGGGCGAAAAGGCCAGGCTGGTCACATCGGCCTCATATCGCGCGAAGCGTCGCACCTCCTTGCCACGCCGCAGGTCCCAGAGCAAGATTTCCTGCGCTGGAATGGTCACGGCCAGGACGCGGCTGTCGGGCGAGAAGGCGACACGCGAATTGAGCACAGTTGGGAATGCAAGCACTTCGGCAGCAGTCGCCACCTCCCACAACCGGAGCGTATGGCCTGTCCCATCTGGTCCCGAGGTGTTAGTGGCCAACAACCTCCCGTCCAGCGAGAAGCGTATTGGCCGAGTCTGACCCGCGACGACAGGGAAGCTCAAAAGATGCTCGCCGGTCGCTAAATCCTCTAGCAAGAACGGCTCCCGGCCCGAGCCTCCCTGCATCTTCTTCGTCGCAGGATCTCCGCCGCCATGGTGCACGGCCATTGACTTGGCATCCGGCGAGACGGCAATCCCGAAATCGAATCGCTCACGCCTGCGCCGGAAAAGCTGCTTATGAGTAATCGTGTCCCAGCCGGTCACCAAGATCTCGGAGCTAACTCTCACGCCTCGTTTAGTGGAGTCGTAGTCGCTGAAGGCCACGAGTGTCTTCCCATTGTCGGATAGATCCATGCGCAGACCTGACTGCTTGGTGTCCGGCCGGTCGGGGTCGTCGAGTTTCACCGAATGCAGCTCGCGCCCCGTGGCAGCGTCAGAAAAATGTAGTCTGTCGCCTGTCCAGCAAGAAAACAGTAATGCCCCATCTGCGGAAAAAGCACAGTCTCGTACCCATCCGCCCCAATGGACCCGCGCGAGGGATGTGCCGGTAGCTAGATCCCAAACGAAAATCGTGCCGTCCATACCGCCGCTGGCCAGCCGCTGTCCGTCCGGCGAAAAGGCTACCGAATAGGGCGGGCTGGTTTGCCCCGAGGCTGCGGGCTTCAAGGTGCCGGTTGCAACATCCCAGAGATGGATGACGCCGCTGTAGTTCTCAGTAGTGGCCAACGTATTGCTGTCAGCCGAGAACGCTACACTCGGCGCGAAGGAGTCAACGCCCTGAGTGCGACCACGTGCGCGGCCAGTGGCGACGTCCCAGAAGCGGACGCCCAACCAACCAATCGTGGACAGCGTCTTGCCATCGGGAGTGAAAGCCACAGCGGTTTGATTTTCTCGGCTTGCTACTACGGTGTGGGTAACCTTGCCGGATGCCACATCCCAGAGCTGCACGGTTCGGCTGGTGGCGGGGCCCCAGGCTAACGAGGCCACGGTGCGCCCGTCCGGAGTGAGGGCGACACTGCGGACATAATCCCCTTTAGCCTGCAATGCGCAGCGTTCTTTGCCGGTGGCTGTGTCCCAGACATGGATGATGGCCCGCTCATCGGGAACTGCCAAAATCTTGCCTCCTGCTGCATAGGCACATCTGCCCAGGTCACGGCCATGGTCCGGAAGGTCCTTGGCCTCGAATTGGTGCTCCTTACCCGTCGCCAACTTCCGGAGAAGGACGGCCCCATGGGCTAGGAAGATGCCAAGTGGCTCCCCATCGGCCGACCAGCCAAGCCACTGTAGACCTGCCCCGTCGAACTCGCGTATCTTTCGCCCATCGGGCCACTCCCATATTTGCACCGTGTTCTTATGACGGTCGTCCGCCTCTACCGTGCAAGTGCACGCAAGGCGCCGGCCATCGGGCGAAAAAGCAATTCGTTCAAAGAACGTGTCTGCGAGGCCGATGTGCTGCGTTAGTTTGCCATTGGCAGCATCGAAGAAGTACAAGCCGTGGTTGCGCGGGTCGCCACCGGGCAATGACGCGATAGCGACAACCTTACCGTTCGGCGCAAAGGCAATCGATGCCACTTCGCCGGGGACGCGCCAGCGCAGGGTGCCTAATCGAGTCAGGGCGCCAACCGGCAGCGGGTCAGCTAGGCGATCGGCGCGTGCCGGTTGTTTCGCATCGACTGGTTTCCTCTGCTCCACTGCTCCGGACCGCAACTGCGGTTCATCCGCCTGCCTTTCTTCCTCTTGTCGCGCAGCAAGCCCTTGGCGAGTGAGCGCACCGACACCTGCAACGGCCACGCCCACCGTTAGCAGTAGCGCTAACATCATCTTGGTCTTGGCCACGGCCATACGTCTCACGGCCTCGTCGGCTAGCGTCAGCGGTCCAGCCGCTATCGTCGCGTCGGTGTTTCGAGTCGTCGCTACGAACCTTGCGGCCGCCAAGAGTGTTGCGGTGATGAATCCTGGCGGCATCCCAAGCGCCGAAGACGTTCCGTGCAGTCCCTCTAACGCCACCAACACTGCCGACAGGCTCACCCCGCGCTTAACCAACCGGCGATGCAACTGCGCTCGGCCGCGCTCCAATCGTCCTTTCACCGCCCCTGGCGACCACCCCAGTTGCCTCGCCGCTTTTTCCTGCGTTTGGCCCTCCAGACAGCACAGGATCAAGGGCAGACGATATGCTGTACGCAGCCGCTGCAACTCTTCATCAAAGATCGCCAGCAGTTCGCGGACGGTGAGTTCGTCCAGTGGGTCCGGTTGCGAAGTGTCGGCGGACGCCAGGTAGCTGCGCATTTCCCGCTGCCGGCGGCAGGCGTCGGTCCGGCGGCTCTTCAATGCCAGATGCTGGGCTGTGCGGTGCAGCCAGGCGGCCAGAGCATCCGCGCGGCGGATCGTCCGGGCCTTGGAAGCCAGCACCAGGAAGGTGGCCTGGGCGACATCTTCAGCCTGGTGGGCATCGCGCAGGACACGGCGACAGACGCCAAACACCATTGGCCCGTGCCGGGCGACCAAGGTCGCGAAGGCATCCTCGTCGTTGCAGCGGACGAACCTGTCAAGCAACCCTGCGTCGGTGGCCGGATCCGACGAAGGTGCAATCACGAGCCGGCGGAGGTGTCGCAAGAGCCGCTCAGGGTGTGCAGCCATGACAGTGATCCCTGGAAGCCTTAGGTGCGATGGTGGTCCCCTATTATAGAGCCATCCGACAGCAAGGACCGCACGCCTTTTTCGGCCACATGCCTGCGGAGGAAGACAAAAAGCTGGAAGTTGCTGAAAAAGTAATACGAAATCCATCTCGGCGCCGCGGCTGCCTGGCCGGCGCTAGACGGGCGATAACCGTAGCTAACCGGCAGAATGGCATGTGAGCGACGATGTGGCGCGGTACGATGCAGCGCGAATCAATTATTGGGCGACGCGGACCGGAGGTGCCGATGGCCGCGATGGGCGACTGGCGAAGCGCGCTAGCAACGCGCTGGCGGGCAACGGCGTCTGGTCCGTTCTTCGAGATGATGCAGCCGCCCGCCGAGTGCCGCCAGGCATTACCGGCGGACTACTTCGCGGCGGTCACCGAGTTTGCTGGCCGGGAAGGGTTCCTTGGCAAGACGTACCTTCGCCTCTACCGTCTCGAAGAATTGGCCGCCCTCAACCTTGCCTACGAGGTTCCGGTCTTGTTTCCAGAGGCCATGGTCTTCGGGTCCGATGGCGGCGGCAACGGATTCGCGTTCTTGGTCAATGAACCGGCTGTGGTTCAGGTTCCTTTTCTGCCGCTGTGCGCTCAGTACGCCGAGCGTCGGGCGCTCAACTTCACGGACCCCGGTTCGGAAAACGCCAGGAGCGAGCAAGACGGCAGACCAGCCGGCCGGGCCCATGCACGCCGCCTGCCCCTATTGCGGCGAGCAGATCCTGGCCCATGCTGAGAAGTGCAAGCACTGCGGCGAGATTCTCGATGCGGACCTGCGGGCCAGCCGCCAGGGCAAACGCCCGACTCCGGCCTCACGTTACGATGACGATGATGAACCGGACTATGATTCTCCGGCCGGGCCGCGCGAGAGTGGCACCGATCCCTTCGGGGTTATCAGCCTCATCTTCGGTTCGCTGGCGGTCGTGTGCATGCTGATGGGCTGCTTTACCTGCGGCATCACCTACTTCGCCGCGGCCCCGTTTGCCGCGGTTGGGGCCGGCCTTGCTTTCTTCGGGCGTGGCAACATGAAGGTGGCGGCACTCGTTTTGAACCTGGTGGCTCTGGTGCCGGCGGTAGTCGTCTTCGTCATGCTAATCACAGGCAGCATGTTGAGTGCAAATCGCGAACTGTGGAGATCGAACGCACCGACCCAATCAGCGCCGCGGCTGCCGGGGCGGCGCTAGTCGGGCGAAGAGCGTAGCTACCGCTATAATGGCATGTGAGCCACGATGCTTTGGGTTCAGGAGTCTCCATGGCGGTGCGCGACCTGATCGGCAAACGAGGAGAATCGATCGTGGTGACCAGGCTAATGGATTTCTGCGGCAGGCGATTCCCGTACTTTGACCCGCATCCCCTTGGGGAGAAATGTCCGACGTTTGATTTTCTCGTGGAACTGGTCGATGCCGGGCGAAGCGCGCCTTATTTTCTCGTCCAGGCAAAAGCAACGCAGCGGAGCTCTACGGGCGGCGAATTCCCGCTAAAAATGAGTCTTGGCCGTCCCGATGTGCAGCGGATGATCGGCTGCCCCATTCCGACTTACTTAATTGGCGTCGATGAACAGGCGGAGGCCGCCTATATCGTTTCGATTCACGGTAATGTGAAAGGCTCGATCTCCTCGATTCCAACGCGATATCCCCTGAACTGCCAAAACCTGCAAAGCCTGTGGGACGAAGTGAGAACCTTTTGGCAGACACTCGATCCCTCGGCAAGAACGTCGATTTTCGCCCTTTAGGAACCAAGCAATGACTCTGGCCAACGGCAAGGCAAAGCAATTGATCCGGCAGCGAGCGCGTGCCTTGGCTACCATGTACCTGACTCGCCACGAGGATTTGGAAATCGAGGAGCCCAGGGCCGATTTCGGTCTCGACCTGATCGTGCGTTTCCGGCACAAACGTAATCCGGGTCTACGCCAGTTCGGCGTCGAAGTGAAAGCCGCCCGCGAAGCCGTCACGAAAAGCCAGGCCGATCGGCTCCTGGCGCAAGCCTTGAGAAAGGTCCCACGCTTCGGACTTTTTCCGTTTCCGGTGGCTCTCTTCTTCTTCACCATGGAGAATGATCGGGGCTGGTTCACCTGGGCCGCGGAGCCGGCGATCGACCCAACCGGGAAGCCGCGCTTGCACCTGCATACCATGCCGGACTCCAAAGCGCTCGATCACGAAAGCGTTGAGGAAATAGTCCGGAAGGTGGACCGCTGGTACGATTGCTTCTTCGGGATTTTGATTACAGGGGGGCCAGGAAATAAGGTGGCAAAGTAGCACGTGGCCAAGTATCCACGCTGGCGGTTTTAGAGAGGCAAACCGATCCGACCCCTCAAGATGATCAACAGCCGGACCAAGATGGCCAACATGGGCACGAAGCTGGCCACCACAAATCGTTAAGATCCCTGGGAAATCGTCGAAGGCTGCCAAGACGGCCAGCCCCTCTCCCCCTGGGTCCGCCGTTCGATCCGCCAACTGATA
>DASZFN010000370.1:0-26426 GCA_035939715.1 Gemmataceae bacterium
GCGACCATGGTGCTGGTGTTTGTCTTCACGATCCTCTGGTCGATCTTGCTCATGCTCGACTTGATGATGACCGAACGCGGCAAGGACCTGCGCGCCATCGTTACGGAACGTTATCAAATGCCCAGCCGCATGCCGTTCCCCTATGCGGCCACGCTGGCAGAAGGCGCGGCGCGTCCGGATCATCCCGAGGATGTCAAGCCGGAGGACAGTACGAGCTGGCAGTTCTACGGCGGCACCCAGGACATCACCAAGATGACCTTTGAAGACTTCATCTTCCTCATTGCCACCGACCCGCGCAAGATTCCGACGATGTTCGATGACATGGACAATCTTCAACCAGGCCTGGTCGACAAAATGCTGGCCAACAAGCGCGGTGTGCTCATGGGCCGCGACGCGCTCAAGCGCGTGCACAAGAAAGTCGGTGATCGCTTCAAGCTCACCGGCCTTATCTTCAAGGGCATCGACCTGGAGTTCGAAGTAGTCGGTCAGCTCCCGGAGGGCCGCAATGACGGGACCTCCCTCATGAACCGGGATTACCTCAATGACGCGCTCGATGCCTATCCCCGCCAGCATAACGGCCAGAAGCACCCAAACGCAGACGCGTCGATGAGCCTGTTCTGGATGAAGATACCGGACATGCAGAATTTCCAGAAGGTTGCCGACCAGGTCATGACCTCCGGCCTGTACTCCAGTCCGTCGGTAAAGTGCGAGACCGCGTCGTCCGGCGTCGCGTCCTTCCTGGAACCGTGGAAAGACATCATTCGCGGTGTGCGCTACGGACTGGTACCGGCCATTTTGATCGTCATGGCGCTGGTGATCGCCAACGCCATAAGCATCAGCGTCCGCGAGCGGCGCACGGAAATGGCGGTCCTCAAGGTGCTTGGCTACGGTCCCGGACGCATCCTCGCCATGGTGCTGGGCGAGGCGGTCGTGGTTGGCGCGCTGAGCGGCTGCCTGAGCGGCACCATGACTTACGTTTTCGTGCACTGGGTTCTGCACGGCATTTCGTTTCCGATTGTCTGGATCCCTAAATTTGACATTTTCGCCGATGCCATTTGGTGGGGTTTTGTCATCGGCGGGCTGACGTCTCTGGCCGGCAGTATCGTGCCTGCCTGGTCGGCGCGCACCGTCAAGGTTTCGGAAGTGTTTGCCAAGATTGGCTAGACTGAGAGATGACCATGTTAAGCGTACACTTGCTGGATGTCTCGCACATCTCGTTGAGTCTCATCATCGGTCTGGCGGTCGTTGTCGGCGTCCTCCTGCTGCTTGTGGGCGTGAGCAGGGTGCCGTTGAGCTATAACGTCCGCAATTTGCTCGTGCGCTGGCGGGTTACTTTGCTGACCGCGCTGGCCTTCACCCTGGTCGTATCTCTCTTGACGGTCATGCTGGCCTTCGTCAACGGCATGAAAAACCTCACCGATGCCAGCGGGCAACCGGGCAACGTCATTGTCCTCTCCAACGGCGCCAACGACGAAGCGTTCAGCACCATCACAATCAGCGATACTGCCAATCTGGAAAGGCAGCCGGGTGTCCTGCGCGACGAAGGCGGCCAGCCCATGTGCAGTCGCGAGGCGTACATTGTGGTGAACCAGCCCGTGGCGCCGAGTCCAGAGGATGCGCCTTCCTCTATGCAGTATTTCATTCAGCTTGCGCTGGCCGCGGGCGTCGCGGCTGTTGGCTTCTTCCTCCGCAATCTGCTGCGCTGGGGCGCCTGGCTGCTGGTGGCCCTGGGTTTCGCAGGCGTGGTGTTCGTGCCGGCCCTCTTGCCTGCCAAGCCCAAGCCACAAGGGGAGATCGTTCGCGGCAAGATCACCTCGATCTTCCCCGAAAAGGCCGTCGTAATCGTGACCGATTATGACGGCAAGATTTGGAATGTGCACGTCCCCGACGACGCCCGCATCCTGATCAACGGCAACCCCAGGAAACTCTCACATCTCAATGTCGATCAGAAGGTCTGGTTGATCGGCGACCAGCAGGGCAGCAACCTGGAAGCGCGGGAGGTGCGCGGCAGCGAACAGCGCCGCTTCGTGCAGGTGCGCGGCATCGACGACGCGGTCATGACCGGCCGTATTCACGGTTTCACCCTCTACGAGGGAGGAAAATGGTTTTCGGGTGCCGGCGTTCAGGATCTGACTACCAAGACGAGCGATCAGAAGCCGGAGCAGGCCATCCAGGTAGTCGTCGGGGAAGGTTTGGCGCGGCTGCTGGGCAGCGACTTCGGCAAGGAACGCCTCGAGGCCGGCGACGTCTTCGAACTGGGGCCGCGCAAGTGGATCGTCACCGGCGTCATGAAGTCCGCGGGCTCCACCTTCGACTCGGAAGCCTGGGCCAAGCGCGGCATTGTCGGCCCGATCTTCGGCAAGGAGCAGCTCACCACGGTGGTGGTGCGCACCAAGGATGCCGAAGGCGCCCTTGCCCTGGCTGAAGACTTGAAGGTCAACTATCGCCCCGCCGTCAGCGCCGACCCGGAAACCGTCTATTACGAAAAGCTCTCCGAAACCAACAAGCAATTCACCATCGCCATCTACTTTGTCACCATCATCATGGCCATCGGCGGCGTCTTCGGCGTCATGAACACCATGTTCGCCGCCATCGCCCAGCGCACCAAGGATATCGGCGTGCTGCGCATTCTCGGCTTCGCGCGCTGGCAGGTGCTGGTGTCGTTTTTCCTGGAGACGCTGGTCATTGCCCTGGTGGGCGGACTGATCGGCTGCGCGCTCGGCTCCGTCTCCGACGGCTGGACCGCCACGAGCATCGTCAGCAGCGGCCAGGGCGGCGGCAAAACCGTGGTCCTCAAGCTCGTGGTCGATGCCAATACCCTGGCCGTGGGCGCCATGTTCACGCTGATCATGGGCTCGCTCGGTGGTCTGATCCCGGCCCTGTCGGCAATGCGACTGCGGCCCCTGGAATCATTGCGGTAGCTGCCGACACCCCGGCCTCATCGATTTGCCGCATCCATTCCCCCAGCAGGTGGATGGCAATCCGGATTTCGTCCGCTGTCGCCTCCGGACGCAACGGGTTGCCAAAGACGACCTGCATCCGGCGGATGACCGGCCTGTGGCCGGGCTCCGCGTGAGACAGCTCGCCGCAATAGACCGGCACGATCGGCACCGGCCTGTCCGTGCGGAGCGCCTCCAGCAACTCGATCATCTCCGGAACCGGTCCATCGCCATCGGCGGTCACGGCCAGCAGATGGCCTTGGCCGAGGGATTTGCTCGCCTTGGCCAGCGCCTTGTCCCAGGCCTCGGACGACGCCTTGTGTTTGGGCAAGGCGACCAGCCCCGTGCGCCGCGCCAGGTAGCGCAGCAGCCACGGCGGACTCTCGTCTTCGTCGCTTTCCAGCAAGATGAAGCGCGTGTAGCGATCCGTCGCCGTCAGGACCTGCATGCACGTTTCGAAGCGATCGCAATTGGTTGCCAGGACCACGGCGCCGTCGCACGGCAGGTTCTGTTGGCCGATGACCTTGAGCCGGTAGCGGCCGTGCGAGCGCAGCCATAGCAGGGCGCGCACAAAGAAGTCCGGCAGCTTGCGGCACAAAAGCAGCAGCATGCCGGCGATCATAAAGCTCAGCACCAGGAACAAGATCTTGGGGATGTGGATCTTTTGCTCCAGCTCATCTACGTATTGCTGCAACTTTGACGGGTCATGAGCCACGTCGCGATGTTTCAGGCGCAGGCCGAACGACAGCTCGACCCCAAACGTCACCAGATAAAAAGCCGCGACGGCCAGCAAGCCGCCCGCCACATTGATGAAATTGCTCATGGCGACCAGGTTCCCCTTGCTGTCCTTGGGGGCCCGGTGCTGCAGCAGCGTGTACAGGGGCACGATATAAAAGCTGGCCGCCATGCCGACCATGACCAGGCCAATGCGGGTCGGCCATTTCCATTGGATCAGGAACGACATCGCCGCGGTGAAAACGATCAGGAAGACAGCGCCAATCGGCACCAGCCCCAGCTCGACCTTGTTCCCCGAAAGCGCGCCCGCCAGCGGGCTACCCACGCCGACGCCGAGTCCGATCAGGGCGATCAGCAGCGCCACGCGCATCTCGGCCGTCTGCGCTTTGCTGGCGCCTTTGGGCTCCATGACGGCCTCGACCTCGCCGTCGTCGAATTCCGGAGGTGGCTCGCGGCGGTGGGCGGCTGCGTCGCGGAGCGCCGTCTGGTGGTCCTTTTCGGTTTCACCCTGGTAGAGCAAGGTCTGCCGCGCGAACAGCGTGATGAACGTGAAAAAGGCGATGCCCAGCACAGCGAGAGCCAGAGGTCGCGATTTCAGGAGCACGCGCAGATTGTTGTTGAGCGGCTGCCACAGTTTCCACGTCAGGGGCCGATACGGCGCCGCGGGCGGCACCGGCGCGATGAAGAAACTGGCAATGGCTCCAACGATCGCCAGCACGAGCAGCAGCACGCCGATCAGCCATTCATTGCCCAGTTCCAGGACCGTGCCGCTGGGCTGAGCAATGGGCCTGGATTGCAGGTTCGTGTACAGCAAGGCGCCGCAAACCGTGCCGAGGATCTGCGCGACAAAACTCGTCCCCTCCAGGATGCCGTTGCCCTTGGATAGCACCATGGGCTGCAGGATCTCGGGCATCACTCCATACTTGGCCGGCACGAAGAACGCGCTATGCGTCCCCATAAGGAACACGACGGCCACGATCAGGATCGCGCTCCATTGCGCGACCAGCCGCGCCGTCGCCTCATCGGGCCCGGCGAAGTGCGGCAGCAAGAAGCCGGCCAGAGCGAGCGCCATGATGCCGACCTCGGCCAGTTTCCAGAAAACCAGCGTTTGCCGCTTGCTGAACTTGTCGGCGAGCATCCCCGCCAGGGTCGAGAAGAACAGGAACGGCGAGATGAAGCAGGCGGTGACGATGGAAATAATCGCCTTGTCGTCGATGCCGCTGCCGACGTAGTGCACGAGCATATTGCCGGCATAGAAGATGGCGACGATGTGAATGGCCTGGTCGTTGAAGGCGGCGAGGAACTGCGCGAGGATGAGACCGATATAGCTGCGCGATTTGAGCGTATCGCTGGCTTGAAACTGCATGCTTCGTCCGTCGCCATCCATCCGCGCCGGCCGCAGCCGGCGCCACATAGCAGGCCGACGCAAAGACAGATTGCGGCACGACTTCTGTTTGTTTCAGGAGTCCTGTCCCTCTGTCCGGACTGGCACGAGAGTAATACTTAAGGATAACCTGAATTCATGAAGAGGCAAGGCGGTCCGTGGCGCGGCATCTTACGGGCCAGAGAACGCAGAGGAGAAGACTATCCTTCCTCTGCTCTCTCTGCGTGCTCTGCGAGAAAGTCTTTTCCGCACGTCGGCCGCTGCTAGAGAATCGACTACCCCGCTTCAGCGACCATCGCCTCGGTAATATTGGCATCCGAGTAGACGTTCTGTACGTCATCGTGATCGTCGAGGGCTTCCATCAAGCGCATCACCTTCTTGCCCATGTCCGTGTCCACTTCGCGCGGGGCCTTGGGTACCTGGCTGATCTCCGCGAAGGTTGGCGTCAGGTTGTTCTTCTGCAAGGCCTCCTTCACCTGGTTGAAGGCCGCGGGGTCGCAGGTAACCTCAAAGCTGCTGCCGACACGCTTGAGATCGTCGGCGCCGGCGTCGAGCGCGATGCTCATGAGCGTGTCTTCATCGGTAGCAGTGGCGTCAATGCTGAAGACGCCCTTGCGCTCGAAAAGGAAGCCGACGTTGCCGGCGCTGCCCATCTTGCCGCCGCTGCGTTCGAAGATTTTGCGGATCTCGCTATTGGTGCGGTTGCGGTTGTCGGTAAGCACGTCGACGAGAAAGGCCACGCCGCCCGGGCCGTAGCCTTCGTAAGTGATTTCCTCAAACGTGATGCCCTCGGTTTCGCCGGTGCCGCGCTTGACGGCGCGTTCGATGTTCTCCTTGGGCATGCTGACTTCGCGCGCCTTGTCGATGGCGTAGCGGAGCTTCAGGTTGGTTTCCGGATCGCCGCCGCCGTGGCGCGCGGCAATGATGATGGCACGGCTCAGCTTGCTGAACAGCTTGCCGCGCTTGGCGTCAATGGCGCCTTTCTTGTGCTTGATCGTCGCCCAGTGGGAATGTCCAGACATGGCTTCTCCCGGTGGTCAGGGTGGTGGGTGGTGAGTCGTGCGTCGTGAGTGGTGGGGCGTCCCATCACTCACCACTCACGACTCACCACTCACCCCACTTACGGATGTTGTTTCTCAGCTCCCAAGCGTTTCAATTTGCGTTCCACTTCCTTGCCATGGTCTTCGTCCTTGCGCCGCTTCTCCCCTGCATATAATAGCAAAGCTTTCTGCCAGGCGGTACGGGCGCGGGCCGGTTCTTCAAGCTTGACATAAAGGTCCCCGAGATGATCCCAGACGGTGGGGTCGTCGACGCCGCCTGGAAAGGCGGCCGCTCGCTCCAGCCAGCGCCGTGCTTCCTGCACCTGGCCGCGGCGGAAGAGCACCCAGCCCAGGCTATCGAGGTACGCGGCATTTTCGCCGCTCTCTTCTTGCTCCGCAGAGGCGGCGCCGCGGCTTTGCTCGCGGGTAAGCTCGATCGCCTTGCGGATCAGCCGTTCCGCCTCTTCCAGGTTTTTGCCCTGCTCGGCCCACAGGTAGCCCAGATTATTGTTGACCAGGGCATCGCTGGGGTCGGCCTTGAGCATTTGCTGAAGCTGCTCTTCGGCCCGGGGAAGGTCGCCCGCGTCCGTGTACAGCTCGTAAAGCCGCAGGTGAATGTTGCGCACCTGCCCGGCCAGGTGGTATTCGTTGAGCATGGCCAGGGCATCGGCCACGGCCTGCTGCGTGCGACCCGCCTTGCCCAGCACCCAGAGCCGCAACAGGCGAAACATCAACTGGTTCTCTTCCGGAGCGACGGCGACAGCCTTGGCAGCCTCGCTCAAAGCTTCATCGGTCTTGCCGAGCAACACCAGGGCCCGCGGCAGACGTTCGTAGAAAAGCAGCTGATTACTGACTTTCGCCTGGCGCAAGCCCTGCCGGCAAAGATCGACGACGGCATCGTACTTGTGCTCGAGCCAGAGCACCTCCAGCAGGCCGCCGTAGACAGCGGCTTCACGCTGCGGGTCGTCATTGTGCTCCACACAGCGGCGGAAAAAGAACTCCGCTTCCGGTAAACGGCGAGCGCGATAGGCCAGGATAGCCAGGAAATATTCGGTTTGGCCGTCGAGCGCGCGGCCATGCTGCAGCGCCTCTTGTGCCAGGGGCAAGAGCGCCCCGGCCAGCCCGCCGTCTTCGCGCAGCGCCAGCAGCATGGCCCGCGCCTTGGCGGCCGCGCCGGGATCGACGTCACCGGGCTTGCCCTTTCGGGGACTCGAGCGCGTGATGGCGTCGTCCACGAGAGCAAGAACTTTTTCCGTGCCGCGCCCGGATGGATCGGCCCGATAAATATTGAACAGGCCGCGGTAGATTTCCGCCGTGGGCGACTCTTCCGCCGTCGCGCGATAAAGCGCCTCGGCTTCCTGCCCCCTTCCGGCAAGCGCTGCCTGGCGTGCCAGCAAGAGACGAAGGGCGACGTTCTTGGAATCGAGCGCGCTAAAGGTCCTGAGGGAAGGCAAAACTTCGTCTTCGCGGTGCAGCTCCTTCAGCAGATTCAGACGTAATTCATAGGCATCCGCCCCGGGCGGCTGGCTCTGCAGAAAAGCGTCCAGCGCCACCAGGGCCTTGTCCGGGTGACCCTGAGCGGCGTGGACCTTGGCCAGGTGGAAGTTAAGCTTGCGGCCCAGGACCGGATACCGGGGCTCCGCCTCCGCAAACAGGCGCAGGCCGCGATCGTATTCCTTGGCCTGGATACAGAGCTTGATCATGCGCTCGAGCGTGCTGGCCGCCTGCTGCTTGATCTCTTCCTGAGAAAGGCTGTCCAGGCCGGCTGGGGCCTGGGCGCTTTCCAGGCCCTTGACCACCTCGGCGAACGCGGCCAGAGCCTGCTCGAATTGCTCGGTTTCCTCGCACAGCGCTCCCAGCTCATATTGCAGTTGCAGGCGCAAATCCAGGCACTCGGCGACTCCCGGGCATTGGAGCGCCCGCGTAAGGGCAACCTGCGCTTCCTTGGTCTTGCTGCGCCCTCTAAGTTGCCGGCCATAAAGCGACCACGTCTCGTGATCCGCTGGATCGAGATCCAGGGCCTTTTGGCAAGTCTCAAGCGCGTCGTCGCGGCGGCCCAGGGCCAGGTACAGAGGCACAAGCGCTTTCTGGATGGCCGCCGCCGCTCCGTCCAGTTGCCGCGCATCTTCGAGGAGATGGGTCGCCTCTACGAGGCGATCTTGTTTGAGCCGCAGAATGCCAAGGCCGTAGAGCGTCAGCGCCTTGCGCTGGCTGGCCTCTTGCTGCGTGAGCGGCCGGGCCGGCGCCAGCACTGCCGCCTGGTCTCTCATTTCGCAAAGCTGCGCGGGCGCTTCTCTGTCGGACCAGGCGAGCAGCGCCAGCACAGCCACACCGAAGCGTATGCCGACTTGCATCTCATTACCTCCGGGCGGCGGATTCTACCCGGAAGCGTTGGCCTTGCCAAGGCACAGTGAGGGTACGGGCGAGGATTCGGTGGGTTGAGTATGCTGGGTAACCGAGTACGCAGTACTCAGTACTCGGTACTCCGTACTCACTTGCCCTTACCGCGGTTTCGGCCGGCTGCTCGGCCGCTCGGCGACGGCGGCTTCTTCCTCGTCGTCGTCCTGGAGCAGAGCACGAAAGGGGGAGCGTGGATCTTCCTCCCAGCGCGTGTCGTGCGCCATGGCGCTCAGGAGCTCGACGAACAGGGCGCCCTTGGACTTGGGGACCAGGTGTTCGAGGCTGGCCCGCAGCGCCTCCAGGTCGTGGTGATCGTCCTCAATCAGGCCGAGGCGGCGCAGCACGCGCAAGGACCCCGTATCCAGCGGAATGGCATGGCCGCCGAGCGATTGCTGGACCACCCAGGAAACGGCGTAATCATTAGCGGCCTGGAAGCGGCTGAGTTGCTTGGCGGCCTGCTTGAGGCCTTTCTTTTGCAGCGGCTCCAGGTCGAAGGAGAAAGTGGTTTCGAAGACCTCCTGCAAGAAACTGATCAAGCGATTGGCGCGGTTTTCCGCCTCGGGGATATCGCCCAGGGCTTCTTCGACCTCGCGTGCGGAGCTGACGCGGACCTCGTTCCAGTCGAAAAACGACTCCTGCAGATTCTGAAAGGCCCGGTCGGCCTGCTCGCGTGTGGCGCTTTCACGGCAAATGGCGTACAGGAATTGCTCGAACACCGGCCGCGCTTCCGGCTCGCGCGGGTCGTAACGCTTCTTCAGCGTCGTAAACATCTGGGCGATCACGCGTTGTTTGTTGACTGCGGTGGGCATGGCGGGTTTCACACTCCTTTACTGCGCCCTGTGCACGTGCTTCGTAAGACAGACGGGCAAGCCGTCTACGAAGGCAAGCTCCGGGCTGACTCATTCGGAATCAAGCGATTCCTCCTCCGCTGCTCCGTCAGCGGATGCGGCCTCGGTGGGCGAGGCGGATTGGGCGAGCGCTTCATTGATCAGGCGACTCACTTCGATACTGTTCTTCACGCCTTGATCCACCACAAACTTGATGGTGGGCGTAAAACGGGTCTGCAGGCGCTTGGCGAGCTTGGCTTGAATGTAGCCCGCCGAGTGGCGCAGACCGTGCATGGTCAAGTCCTGCTCCTTGTCCGTGCCCATGATCGACACATAGACCTTGGCGTGCTGCAAGTCGGCAGAAACCTCGGCCCGGGTCACGGTAACTCCTTTGACGCGCGGATCGCGCAATTCAAAGAGAATCGTCTCGCTGGTCACCTCGCGAATCACTTCTGCCACCCGCGCCAGCCGATGCGTCTTCATCGTGGTGATCCCTGCCGGTACGTCAAATCTCCATCTCGTGATCGATGAATTCGGCCACCGGATGGCAGCGCAGCGCCTGCACGATCTCGGCGAATGTCGCGCGGATCGGCTGCGCTTCGTTGCACACCATCGCCATGCCAAACACCGCCAGCTGGCGATGATCCTGGGCCTCTATCTCCGAAACCGAGACGTTGTACCTGTTCCGCAAACGTTCCTTGATGCTCCGCACCACCTGGCGCTTGTCCTTCAGACTGCGCGACTCGCGAATCAACAGCCGGACACGGAGAGAACCGACGATCATCACACTCCTCGTTCCCAGGCTCTGCCTGGGAACGCACTGTCTGTGAGGCCCTGCCTCACGCGGCGAGCGTCCCTGTTGACATCGCGAGGCAGAGCCTCGCGTGCAGCGGGTTCCCAGGCGGAGCCTGGGAACCAGAGTTTCCTATTCCGCCTTGCGCGGCTGGTCCGACAGGGTGCGCTGCACCTGCTCGATGCGGTAGGCCTCGATGGCATCGCCCACCTTGATGTCGTCGTAGCCGGCGATCTTGAGGCCGCATTCGAAGCCCTTGCTGACCTCGCGGACATCTTCCTTGAAACGCTTGAGCGATTCCAGGCCGGCGGTGCGGTCCGGCGGCGGATAGACCACAATGCCCTCGCGAATCACGCGGATCTTGGCCGAGCGTTCCACGGTTCCTTCCGTTACGAAGCAGCCGGCAATGGTGCCGACACGGCTGATCTTGAAGGTTTCGCGGACCACGGCGCGGCCCAGGAAGACCACGCGCTGCTCGGGCTTGAGTTTGCCCTCAAGCGCCGCCTTCACGTCGGCGGTCAGGTTGTAGATGATATTGTACTCGCGAATCTGAATGCCCTTCTCCTCAGCCAGCGCCTTGGCGCGCTCGTCGGGAACGGCATTGAAACCCACGATGATCGTGTCCAGCGGCGAGGTCAAGGCAAGCTGCACGTCGCTTTCCGTGATGCCGCCGATGGCGGCGTGCAGCAAGCGCACGCGCACTTCCTCGTGCTGGAGCTTTTCCAGTTCCTTGCGAATCGCCTCAATGGAGCCGCGGAAATCGGCCTTGAGAATGACCTTGAGCTCGGCAATCTTGTTCTCGCTGAGATTCTCCAGGCTGATCGGCTGCCGGCGCACCAGGGTCGCCTCGAGCTGTTTCTCCTTGCGGTTTTCCGCGATGCCGCGCGCCACCGCCAGGTCGGGCACCACCATGAACGGGTCGTCGGCGTTCGGCACCATGTCCAGGCCGGTGATGCGCACCGGCACGCTCGGTCCTGCCTCCGGAATCGAGCGGCCCAGGTCGTCATACATGGCGCGGACACGGCCGTAGCTGGCGCCGCAAAGAATCACGTCGCCGCGCCGCAAGGTGCCGTCGCGGACGAGCAAGGTGGCGCGTACGCCTTCGCCCTCGCTGAGCATGGCCTCCAGGCACACGCCCTGTCCCGGCTTGTTCGGATTGGCCTTGAGCTCCTTCAACTCCGCCAGGATCGCCAGGTTGTCGAGGAGCAGATCGATGCCCTTGCCCTTGGTAGCGCTGGTTTCGACGAAGGGAATGTCGCCGCCCATGTTATCGGGATAGAGGCCGAGGTTATAAAGTTCGCGGCGCGTCTTTTCGACGTTGGCGTTGGGGACATCAACCTTGTTGATGGCGATGACGATGGAGACGCCGGCTGCCTTGGCGTGGTTGATGGCTTCCTCGGTCTGGGGCATGACGCCGTCGTCGGCGGCCACGACAATGACGGCGATGTCGGTGACCTGGGCGCCGCGGGCGCGCATCTTGGTGAAGGCTTCGTGGCCCGGCGTATCCAGGAAGGTGATGTAATGGCCGTTGTGCTCCACGCGCCAGGCCCGAATGACCTGGGTAATGCCGCCGGCCTCCGTGGCGGCGATGTTGCTCAGGCGAATCTTGTCGAGCAGCGTCGTTTTGCCGTGATCGACATGGCCCATGATGGTCACGATGGGAGCGCGCAGCACCAGTTCCTCGGGGTTGTCGGCCTTCTGGAGATCGGTCAGGAGCTGTTCTTCATTGCTCGCCGGCCGCTTGATATCCAGCTCGCAGCCTACGTCGAGGGCGAGCGTCTCCGCAATATCGGGCTCGAGGATCGAGTTGATGTTAACGTTGGTAAGGCCATGTCCGGAAAGGCGCAGCAGCAAGTCGCCCGACTTGAGTCCAACGGCTTCGGAGAGGGCGCGCACCGTGATGGGCACCATCACGGGAACCTTGCCCTTGCGCGGCTGCGTGGGCGCCTGCGGACGCTTGATTTTGTGGAGCCGGTTCTTGATGTGCAGCGGGCGATCATCTTCAATCTGCTGCAGCAGCAGCTTGCCGCCTTTCAGCAGTTCGTCCTGCTGGCGGTCCTTGCGTTGCTTGGCGCGCTCGTTGCGCTGCTGGTGGCGTTTGTCCCGGCCGGTAACCACGCCTGGGCGCTTGCCCTTGCCGTCCACATCTTCGTCTTCGATGTCGACGGGCACGGCCGGCGCCGTTTCGGGGGAAGTGGCCTTGCGCAGAATGTCCTCGGCCTTGGCCCCCGGTCCCTTGAACTTTTCCTGCATCTCTGCGGTCAGCTTCATCAAAGGCTTCTGGGCTGCCGGCTCGGCGGGCTTTTTCTCTTCCCTGGACGGCGTCTTCTTGAGGGGCGGCTTGGCCACGCGCACCACCGCTTGCGGACGCGCCACCGTGCGCCCGGTCCGGGCGCGGCCCGACAGGTCCGTCGGGCGCTGGTTCAGATCGGGAACGCGCGTGCTGGGAGGCGCCTTGGCAGCGATCTCGCCAGGTTTACCGCCGCCATCGGCAGGGCGTCCGGCCGGAAGAGCTTCCGCGGCCGGAGACACCGGCGGCGCAGGCGCAGCGGGCTCAGGCGCGCGGGACGTCTTTGGCGCGGGGGGCACACTGCTCGGAGCGGGCGGCGGCTCGGACACTTTTGCGGCCGGGGTCGCTTGCGCGGGCTTGGGAATCCCCGCCGGCGGCGCCGTGCGTACCGGTTCGGCTTCGCGCCGGGACGGTCGGGCGCCATGCAGCACGGGCACGGGAGTCATGACCTGAGGAATTACCGGGGCAGCCCGCGGCGGCGCAGCGACAGCTGTGGCGGTGGCTGTTCCGCCACCCGCTTTTATGATCTTCACGACAGTATCGCGCTCATCGGGATCCAGGCTGCTTAGCTGGTTCTTGACGTCGATACCGGCCTGGCGGCACATATCAATGAGATCTTTGGTCTCAACGTTGAGCTCGCGCGCCAGCGCATAGATGCGGATTTTGTCTTGCAAACGGTACTCCTGTACACTCGCCCCCCCGCCTGCTTTTGAGGCCTTCGGGGTGGCCAAAGGGGTTAACAGTTCATTTTAACGGCCTCCTGAATTCTGGAAAAGAGAATCCTCTCTTCAGAGGTCAGAGATCAGTAACCGGGATAGTTGACTTCTGACTTCTGACGTCTGACCTCAGACTATTGACCGTCCGTTCCCTCCCCGTTCTTGTTCGGGGCAGTCTCACCCAGGACCTGCTTTGCATCGAGCGCTTCCTCGGGTTTTGCTGGGGCATCGGGCCCAAACAGGCTTTCCATGGTCGGCTTCGCCTCCGCCGGAGCCTCGACGTTATCCGGTGGGAAAAGGTTCGCCGCGGTCGGAGCGCCGGCCGGCTTGGCTTCGGCGCCCGGTAGTTCCACGCCAAGGGCAGCTGCTTCGGCTTCGGCCGCCGCCCGTGCTTCGCGCGCCAGGCGCGTCTCCTCTTCCACCCGTTCCGCGGAGTCCTCCGCGAAGGTGATCATTTGTTCGGCCTGCTCCTCGGTAACGCCGGAAAGCTCAGCCAGTTGCGCCGGTTCGAGGAACGTCAGATCATCATAGGAAAGGAAGCCGTCCACGATAAGCGCTTCTACCATTTCGCTCGTCATGTTCGGCACCTGGCCAAACCAATGCTCGGCTTTTTCGATACCTTCGTTAAGTTCATCATGCGTCATGATCTCGATGTCCCAACCGACCAGTTTCGACGCCAGCCGGACGTTCTGTCCCCGGCGTCCGATCGCCAGCGACAGCTGATCTTCTTTGACCAGCACAATGGCCCGGCCCAGGCGCGGGTAGAGGAATACCTCCTCGATCTGCGCCGGTTGCAAGGCATTGGGGATCATGACTTGCAAGGAATCATTCCAGCGCACGATGTCGATGCGCTCGCCGCCCAACTCGTCGACGATGTTCTTGATCCGGCTGCCGCGCACGCCGACACAGGCGCCGACGCAGTCCACCTTCAGATCGATGCTGGAAACGGCGATCTTGGTCCGGTAGCCTGCCTCACGGGCGATCGCCTTGATCTCGATGGTGCGATCGGCGATTTCCGGGATCTCGTTTTCAAAGAGACGCCGGACGAAATCCGGATGCGTGCGCGAGAGGATGATCTTCACGCGGTGTCCCGTTTGCCGCACTTCGAGAATCACAGCCTTGACGCGTTCGCCCACGTGATGGGTCTCGCCCGGGATCTGCTCGCCGCGCGGCAAGATGGCCTCGGATTTTCCCAGCGTCACGGTGGCGGCGCCGCCTTCAAAGCGCTGCACCGTGCCGTGCACCAGGTCGCCCTTCATGGCGGCGTATTCGTCAAAGATCGCCTTGCATTCGGCCTCGCGAATCTTCTGAATCATCACCTGCTTGGCACTCTGGGCGGCGATGCGGCCCAGCTCCGCCGGGTCGATGCTGACGTCGCCTTTCTGAGCCTTGATCTCGCCGGAGTCCCGGTCGATGGTAATGGCGATTTCCGCCTCCATCCCATATTGCTTTTGTGTGGCCAGTTGCAAAGCCGCCTCAATACCCTCGAAAATGACATCCTTGGGGATGTTCTTCTCGCGGTGCATCAGGTCCACAATTCGCAATACGTCGGCGCCATTCATAGTCGCTAATCCTTCGTTCGGTTCTTTCGTCATCAGTCATCGGAGCGAATGACGAATGACTAATGAGCACCTATAAAAACAAAAAAAGTGGGAGCCAGTCCCACTTGGAGGCCGCTCCGGGCGGCGAACCACCCAGGAGCGCACCACGCTCCACTAGCCCGCCGGCCGGCCCTGATTCAAAGCCAATCCTGATTCCCGATCAAACCAGTGGGCGTGCTCCATGGGGAAACATACCTCGACGGTTTGTTGATTCTCGATTCCCGTTCTTTGACTCAGGCGAGCCACAACCCGCAAGCCCTCGCGCTCAAAGGTAAACAACCGCTCCGCGCCCAGCGGCTCGACCAGTACGCATTTCATAGCCAGGGCCGTCTTACCCGGTCTGCAGGGTTGAATATCCTCAGGGCGAATACCGCACGTTACCGGCTTGCCCAGGTGGGCATCCCAACCATTCGCGCCCGCAGAAGGCAACGGCAACTTCAGTCCTGGCCCTTCCAGGAGGATTTCTCCTCCATATTGGATCAAGCGCCCGTCAATGAAGTTCATGCCCGGCCAGCCCAGAAAGCTCGCCACGAACCGATTACACGGCCGTTCGTACATGGCCTGGGGCCGGTCCACTTGCTGGATCAGGCCGCGGTCCATGACGACAAGCCGGTCGGCCAGGGTCATCGCTTCCGCCTGGTCATGAGTTACGTAGATCATTGTCTTACGAATACGGCGTTGTAGCAAGTGCAACTCGTGCCGTAATTCCGCACGCAGCCGGCCGTCGAGCTGACTGAGCGGCTCGTCGAGCAGAAATACCTCCGGCTCTCGGGCAATGGCGCGGCCCAGGGCCACGCGCTGCTGCTGGCCTCCGGAAAGCTGACTGGGCCGGCGCTGCAGCACGTCTTGCAAACCCAGAAGCCGTGCCGTGCCTTCGACGCGCTCGGCTATCTCCTTTTCCTGGTCCCTGGCTTGCGAATACCGGCCGGGGCGAAACAGGCGCAGACCGAGTCTCGCCAGCGGATGAGTGTGTTGCCGCAAGCGCAATCCAAAAGCAATGTTGCGGCGGACGCTGAGATGTGGGTACAGGGTGGACTTTTGAAATACCATTGCGACGTTGCGCCGCTGCGGCGGAACCGCATTGACCACCTGGCCGCCGATGGCAATGGTGCCGGCGCTCGGTTCTTCCAAACCGGCAATCAGACGCAACGTGGTCGTCTTGCCGCATCCCGACGGTCCGAGCAAAACCACCAGCTCGCCATCCGCCACCGTCAGGTTCAAATCGCGCACGGCGTGGACGCCGTTGGGATAAACCTTGGCGAGATGCTGCATTACGACTTCGGCCATTGGCTAAGCGACCTGAAGAGGAGCGGTATTGGCTCGGTACTTCTTATCATACGGTAACATTTCCTCAGGTAGCCATGGCGGACGGCTACAGACTGATATTGCCGGTTGCCGAAGCTCTTGGGACAATCGGGCCGCGCTTCGTGGGCAAAACCCCGTGAGATGCAAAATCGCTAAACGTAGGCGGACCAGGTAGCGGAGACCTATACCATGCGCCCGGTGATTGTCTTGTTCGCACTGGCCCTCGCCATGGCCATCGGCGGCTGCTCGAAGCCGACCGCCCCTGCTGTTGAAACGCTGTCGGCGTCTGAGGATTCCGAGCCGGTCGTGAACATGCCCTTCGAGGTAAAGTGGCCGGGCCGGCCTGCGCTGAGCCGTCAGGCCCAGTCCACCCATGCCGGCGAGCAAGTCAATTACACCGCCACGTACTCCCAGGGCGGTCCCCAGGGAGTGGTGATTTTCCAGGTATCGGCGGCGGAATACCCGGAAAAGCTCCTGCAAGGGACCAGCCCAAGAGAGCTTCTCGTAGCCCACGTGTTCGCGTTGCAAAAAGACGAGCTAAGCCGTAAGGAAATCGAGCACGGTTCAAGGAAATATCCCGGGCTGGAAATCGCCACGCGCAGCGGCAGGCACCTGGGACGACGCCTGGTCATTTTCGCCGGCAGAAGGCTCTACGAAGTCAGCGTGTCCACCACGAGCGGGGAACTGCTGCAGTCTCCCGAGGTTACGGCATTTTTCGATTCCTTCGCCGTCAAGGATTGAAGGCGCCCCTCTTACTCCAGCACCCGCTTGGCTTTCTTGATGTCATCCACGGCCAGCGCCACTTCCACCAGTTCGCCCTCCAGACCAATCACGTAAATGGCCTGGATGTTGATGTTCGCGTTGGCCAGTTTGCTCGCGAGCTCTGCCAATTCTCCGGCCTTGTTTTCCACCAAGGCGCTGGCCAGCTCACATTCCTCGAAGCGGATGTTGGCGTCCTGCAGAGCCGTCCGCGCCGCCTCGATGTCGTCCGGAATGATGCGGATGATCCCCTGCGTGTTCATGCCCATGCCGGCAATCGATTTGATGTTCACGTCCTTGCGTCCCAGCGCACTCGCCACCCGGGCAATCTCTCCCGGCCGATGCGTCACGTGAATAGCCAGATCTCTCATGGGACCCTCCCTTCGACTGGATGGGGGAGACAGAATGTGCGTGAACGAACCACGATCGGCAAGCCATTGTATCCTTGGCGGATGCCACATGGAAAAGTAAAAACCCGGGACGCCGAGGAATTGCGCGGCGCTGGACTTGGACCGCGCTTCCGGAGCCAGCATAATAGGTGAGCGCGAGCCGTTCGCCGCAGCACTCCGGAAAGCGAACAATGCAGCGGCAGGTTCTCACAGGGGTAAATCAATGTCCATCCCGGTGCTCTGCCCAAAGTGCGAATTCGCGATGGAGCACCCGACGGGTGGGACGATGCTGTCGCATTGCCCGGCCTGCGGGCAAAGGCTGACCTGCCCCCGCTGCGGTTCGACGCTGCGCTCCGCCGAAGGCGAGACGGCGCGCCTGGAATGCACCTCGTGCCACCTCGATCTGGGCGAAGCCGTGACCCTGCCTCAGAACACGGTCGAACCGGTGGAAGCCATGCTGGCCGGCGAGTTGCCTGGCTTTGAGCTGCGCGGCGAAATCGGCCGCGGCGGCATGGGCATCGTTTATCGCGCGCACCAGCGTAGCCTGCGCCGCGATGTGGCCATCAAGGTGCTGCCGCCCATGATGGCCGGCAATCTCGCCGCGCTCGAACGCTTTCGCAACGAGGCCACCGTCGCCGCCCGCCTGGTAGACGCCCACATCTTGCCCGTGTTCGATGTTCAGGAAGTTCAGGGCATCCCTCTTATTGTCATGCCCTTTATCGAGGGCAGCGACCTGGGGCGAATCATTCGCGACCGCGCCGCGTGCCAACGCGGCAAAGCCGTGGCCGAGCCGCATCCCTGGGCGCTCCTGGACGATCGTGCCTATCTCGAACATATGCTGCCTCTCCTCGATCAGACAGTCGCCGCGGTCATGGCGCTGCACGCGGGCGGCGTGCTCCACCGCGACATCAAGCCTTCCAACGTGCTTGTGGACGACAAGGGCGGCGTCTGGCTGAGCGATTTCGGCCTGGCGCGGCTCGAGGAGCACGGCGCCGGCACCCTGATCGGCCAGGGGATCGGCACGGCGGCCTACAGCAGTCCGGAGCAGACGCGCGGCAGTAGCGAACTCGATTTTCGCGCCGATCTCTTTAGCCTGGGCGTGACACTTTACCAGGCTCTGACCCTGGAGCTGCCTTTCGGCAAGTACGGCGCCGAAGGCACGCAGATCACGCCGGCCCGTCCCAGCGTTCGCCAGCCCCTTCTCAAGCGCGATTTCGACCCGGTGCTGCTCAAGGCGCTCCAGCGCGACCGCGACCAGCGCTACGCCTCCGTCGCGGAGCTGGAAGCGGATTGGCGGCGCGTGCGCCAGGGTCAATTGCCGCTGGCCGGGGGCGCGGGGCCAGTGCAGCGCCTGGCGCGGGGGTTGCGCCGCCACCCGGGGCGCGTGCTCACGGCTGCTTGCATGCTGATGCTGGTGATCGCCCTCGCCTGGGTTTCCCGGCCGAATGATCCCACCGATTATCGCCAGGTCCGCATGGAAACTGACCCACCTGGAGCCACGCTGGTACTGGTGCCGCTGGACGCGCAGACCGGCATGCCGCTGCCGGAGCACGCCATTCGTTCCCGCCAGCAGAGCCCGGTCGTCATACCGCGTGTTCCCGTCGGCTCCTATCTCGTGGTGGCCGTACTCGCGGACGGCCGGTTTCAAGAGGTATACCGAACCGTGCCTCGAGCGCAGCAGGCAGGCACGATGCATTTTCATCAGGCCTGGCAGGAAGAGGCGGATGGCGTCGTCAAGCCCTGGCCGATCACGATTCTGCAAGGCGATGTGACGGCGGGGATGGTCCCCTTCGCCGGGGGCAATTTCGTTGCCGGGGGCGGCAATATCCCCGGTTCTCCCCCCTACGAGCATTATGTGGCGCCTTTTCATCTGGACCCGACCGAGGCCACCGTGGACCAGTGGCGAAAACTGCGGCAGCTACCCGAGGCCTGGCGCGAAAAACCGCCGCCTGCTGACTTCGCCATTACCCATGTGACTTTTGATGAGGCCCTGGACTTTGCCGAAAGCCTGGGCAAGCGCATCCCCGAAGAAGACGAATACGAGTACGCCGCGACCAACGGCGGCACAACCCGCTTCCCCTGGGGCAATGACGACCGGATTCAGGACTGGCCGCGTAAAAAGGTCGGCGCGCCGGACTTCGACAGGACACGGACCACGCCGCCTGTTTTCGGCCTGTTCTCCAATGCGGCCGAATGGACCGCTTCCTGGAACGTGCCCTATCCGACCGCCGACGCCGACTTCCGCAAGAACTTTTACCTGAACATGCAAGCCGTCTTCCAGGCCGACCGTGTTGTGCGCGGCGGACCCTACGAGGTGGTGGTCGGCAAAACCAACGTCAAGTCCGAGCCCGGCAAGCCCCCCCTCGACCCGCGTTACCGGCACGGCGTAACCCACAACCTCTCCCACGAAGGGCTAGGCTTCCGTTGCGCCCGCAGCGCGCAGCCGCGCTTTCAGCAACCGTGACAGCCTGGGGCAAGGGCGCCTGCCGCCGCTGCTACTTCAGGCGATGCACATGAAAGCGCTTCTTCTTGTCCGGCGTTTCGATGACATCGTGCTTTCTGGAGTTGCCCTTGTGGGTATAGTCCACGAAGCTCTTGGGGAAATTAGGCTTATTGGGATCGTAAGGGTGAGCAATATATAGGGTAGGTTTGCCGGTCATGGCGATCTCGTGAATCCGCGCGTGCAGATAATTCACCATGGACGGCGTACCGATGTTGTACCGGACGTCGACGGCGGCGCCGTTTTCCTGTGCCCCGCCTGCCTTGTTCGGAAAAAAGGACAGGGGATCTCTAAAGGGCGAATCGTCGTCGTTGATGGCCCAGACGCCGTTCGTGTATTCGTCGCTCGAAAAGTACATGAGCGGGAAACGGACCTCCGCAACCCGGACACCGCTCAGCCCGATGGGTCCCGGATTGGGATCGACCGGCACAAGCGACGTAATGCAGCCTCCCCCGCTGCCCGGGCAGGTGGCGTAGGGCGGACTGTAATAAGTCGTGCTGCTCACGGTTACGAAGCCGTCTCCGCAGCACTGGCAGTAGTAATAAAACAGTCCATTGGATTGGCCGTAATACGACACAATGCAGGCCGTGGGGCACGCCGGTCGAGTATCCTCGGACTGGTACGGAAAGGAAACCGGCGGCACTCCACAGGACGGGCAGATGGCTGCCGTGTTGACGCACGGTGACGGCGCGCAGCGCCTGCGTCGGCCGAACGCTTGCACCGCTCCCGGAAATCCCAGGTAAATTCCGCCCATGCCCAGCGCGCGAAGAAATCCCCTGCGTGTGTTCATCGGACCGCTCCAGATCATTGAGAGAAGTCGTACTGCAAAATCGCGAGTCGTGCCGATTCTACTGGCGGATAAATGCGCAAACAAGGCAAATTGGGGGATTTGGCTGGAAATGGCTGTGAAATCATTTTTCAACCGCACCCCGGCCCGCTCCGGCTGTGCGCGCTTCATCGAACGCATCGAGCGCCAAGACACTTCCGCCAGCTTCTCGGCGAAGTCGCTCGTCGCCTCATTTGATACCCAAGACATTCGCTAACGAAGCGGCGCCGCGTGAAGGCGAGTGCCCCGACCGGCCGGCTCTGTCACGTTCGTCCTTCCTTGGGTCATGACGCCCCGTGCACATCATCGCCTGAGGGAAGAAAGAGTTTTGACACCATGCATCAAGTCGCCGGTGTTCAAAAAAAGGCGAGAATGCCCCGCTCGCACCCTACCGCAGGAGCATACAAACTGGTCAAAGCCGGCCCTTGGCCGGCCTGTAGGTTCGAATCCTACACTCCCCGCTCAACCATCTTCTAACGGGGAGTGAAAACTGCTCTTGGACGGCCGAGCAACTGGCAGCTCTGCTGATGAGTTCGGATGAATACAAGAGTCTCAATACGGTCGCGCAGGATGGCTTCGTGGACGCGCTCTACCGCGACGTTCTGCATCGCTATGCCGACGGCGGTGGAGAACTGTTCTGGCCAGCCCTTCGCCTCCGTGGCCGTTACTCACCTGTTACAATTACGCACCTCCCAGGGAGGTAGAATGGCGCAGGTCATGAAGCGTTGTCATGGCCGCGAAGCCGGCGGCTGAACGGCCGGATTTTGTAACAGAGGTCGAGAAACATGGTCCGCCAAAACAAACGCTTGCTCGGCGCGTGCCTTATCGGCTGCCTGGCGCTGGCCGCTGCCGGTATCGTGCTGGAACGAACCCCGGCCCAGGACAGCTCCGCACACAAGGCCGGAGCTGCCGGGACGAAATCCTCCGCCAGGGGGGCCGCGCAGCAGAAATCGGTCCCCGCTGACCTGGCCAAAACCGTGGCGATCGAGCCGCCGGCGCTCGCGGTTATTCAGAACAAATCCACGGCGCCGGCTGCCCCGGGCAAAGCCTTCGTGAACCCGCATGTTTCGCCCGGCCTGGTGCACTGGCATGCCACCTTCACTGAGGCCTGCCAGGCCGCGCAAAAGTCGCATAAGCCGGTGCTGCTCTTCCACATGATGGGCAAACTGGATGACCTGTTCTGCTGAACGAACGCCCGCCTGGCGAGAACCGTGTTGTTCTCCAACGAGCAGGTGGCGAGCTTCATCGCGGCGAATTTCGAGCCGGTCTGGGAAACGGTTCGGCCGGTGCCCCTGGTGCACATTGATTTCGGCAACGGCATGCAGGTCACGCGTACGCTGCACGGCAACATTGCCACCTCCGTCTGCACCGCCGACGGCCTGGTGCTGGACATTCTCCCCGGCATCTATGAAGCGCGCACCTTCCTCGACCGGCTGCAGCAATTCCGGCTCCTGGAGGACTATGCCGGGCAAGCGCGCCGCGAAGGCAAGCTGGAAACGGTGCTGCGGACCTATCATCAGAAGCAGGCCGAGGCGCTGCGCAAGAAACAGAATCCGGACCGGTTCGTGAATGTCGCGCCGATTTCCAAGAGAAGGATCGAGCGCGGCATCGAGGCGGTGCTGGCCCCGGCGGCCCAGCACCGGGAATACGCGGCTGACGTGAAGGACTTGCCAACCGCTGCGGTCAGGACGCTGCCACTGGCATCCGCCCAGGATTTGGCCGCGTGGCAGGCGTTGGCTCTGGACACGCGGCTTAACGAAACCACGCGCCGCAGCCAGATCCATGACCTGCTCGCCCGGACCGGCCTGGTCCGGCCGGAGCGGATCCTCAAGCCGCTTTACAAGGAGGTCCTGCACGCGGATCTGGACGACCCCTATCTGGGGCTCGGCAGCGCCCTGTTCGCCGCCTATCCGTTTGCCAGGGAGGAGGCTGCAGCAGGCGCCATGGCCCAGGCGCCAAGGGAGTAAAGAGCTTATGGGTAACCGGTGGCGGCACTGTTTGATCGCTGTATCTGCGCCGATATAGCTGCCAGGCCAGGAACAAGAGCGCGCCTGCCCCGGCCGATCCGCCAGCAGCTTGCGGACGGAAAGTAACGCCGCCAACGCGATGCCACGTGGCGGTGTTACTCTGGCGGTGTCAGTGCATTGACTAATGACCAATGACCAAAGCTACAACGCAAAAGCATGCGCTTACCGTCAAGCGCACTTGGCTGGATTCCGCCGAGATTCGGCAACTTTTGCCAAGAATGCCACAGGCATTCTTTGGCCAATCTGGGACAGACCCCCCGGCACCCAAAAGCGTGGCAAACTGGCAAACTCATTTTTTTTCTGAACACAACTCGACATGTGCTAGTGGTTTGAGGATGAAACTGAGTTTGCCAACCGTGGCAAACTCACCTGGCAAACTGGCAAACTCAATGACCGTCTTGGATCAGGCCGGATATTCACTACTTAATGCAAACTCAGCCAACCCGCCTGCGCGAGCTACATCCAGATTCCAGGTTGTAGCTGGTTCACCCAATAGCTTAGCGCCGATGAACTAGCTGTCGTCTGTTTCTCCTGCCTGAGGTACATCCGCCGGAGAGCAGCGGAAAAGCCTGCTTTGGGGCCACGGCTATCGCGAGGATTTGTATGAAATTGAACTCTTGGCGCTGGACCTTGGCGACCGGCTGGCTTTGCACCTTGTTGCTTGCCGGTCTGGTGCTGATTACCACCGCGGTCCAGGATCTCAAGGCCGCGTCCTGGTTTGGTTGGGGCCGCTCTCATGGCTGTGATGGTTGCGGCAAGGGGTGCGTCGGCGGCGAGTGCCCGCCGGCGAACGGCTTCGACGAGTTAGGTGGAACCTGGTACTGGCTCCGTAGCCCCGAGGAAGAGAAACGCATCACCATGGGTTTGTACAACCGCTACTGCATTCGCTGCCACGGCGTGGACGGCCGGGGTGTTTGGGACATTCCGGGCGTCCCGAACTTCACCGACACCGTCTGGCAAGGCTCGCGCTCCGATGCGCAGATCGTCCGGATCATCGTGGAAGGCCGCGGCGCTGTGATGCCTCAATTCCGAGGCACGTTGACCTTGGAAGAAGCGTGGGCCATGGCCCGCTACCTGCGTACCTTCGTGCCGGGAACTGAAGTATCGCGCCCGGAGCCAAGTCAGCCGACAAAGCCGGCGGCGCCCAGATAGTCCCTGGTAGTAGACTGCTCCGCGGCCAAATGAGCGACAACGAGAAGAATCAGCAAGAGCCCACGGCGGCCAAGCCGTGGGCTTTTCATTTTCCCCTCTTTACCCAACTCTTTGATAGCCGAACGGCTGGCCGAACAAGCCCTCGCAACCTGAGCCTTTCTTGTCCCCGGGCATCCGCATTTTCACGCGCGGGCCGCGAATCCGGCAAAGTTTTCCTAATCGTTAGAACCGCTACAGCCGATGGTATCCCTAGACCGAGTAAGCTCGCTGTCTTTTCACCTTGTCTTTTCTTTGTGGTCCGGACCCGGTTTTGGCCTCACGACGACCTGGGACTGGCTGGAGGATACCTCCTCTACCCGAGGCCGATACTCGGAGAGCGCGACATGCTTCGGTTTCGGTACATCGCATGGGCGAGTGCGTGCGTACTGGCAAGTCTAAGCATGGCTCGGGCACAGAGTCCCTTTGAGCAGCCGCAGGCGGGGCCCGCGCAAATCCCGGCAACGCCAAGAACGCCTTCCCCCCAAGCCATCAGCGTACAGCAGGACCAGCAACTCGAATCCCTTCGCCAGAACGTCAAGAACTTGCAGAAAGAGCAAGCAGCCGTCCAGAATGCTCCCGAAAGCGAGCAGTTGAAAAAACAGCTCGACATCCTGAAAAAGCAAATCGAGACCCAGCAACGTATGATCGAGCTTCTTGCCGACCAGGTGAAAAAACAACCGCCTGCTGCGACTCCTGTCGACAAGCTGCAGGCGCAGGCGGCCACGCTGGAATCGCGCTCGCAGCGCGCCGCCCAGCGCGATCAGGAACTGGCCGGCGCGGTAGATGACCTTCGGGAACACGCCGATGCTCAGGAGCGCTACGGTCCCTGGCTGCCCGCGACGCTCAAACAGCTCTTCGATCCCATGGAGAATAATGAGACGCCTTTGAGCATCTATGGCGCGTTGTCTTTCGGATACAGCAGGATTCCGGGCGACACGGCCAGCGCCGCCAACGGCGCCGGACGCCCCGCCACGCCTGGCGGCTTCTATTTCGGCGAGTTCACCCCTGACTTCTTCTTGAGACTCAATGATTGGATATTCCTGGAGGCCGAGATCGGGATTGGTTCGGATGGCGCGGTCAGCGCAGGCGCTTTTGCACAGGCGGACTTCTTCGTCACCGACTGGCTGACCATCAGCGGCGGCCGCTTCGTGGCGCCGCTTGGCTGGTTCAACGAGCGCCTGAACACCCCCTGGGTTAACAAGCTCCCGACGGATACGCCCGGCGCTTTTCCCCTGTTGTGGCTGCAAGTCCTTCCCGCCATGTCCTTGTTAGGCGTGCAGGCGCAAGGCTCGTTTTATCTCGGTTGTTTGCCGCTCAAGATGGAATACTCGGCCTGGGTGTCCAACGGTTTGAACCTGACGCCCGCGACGGCAGGCATGCCGAACGTCAGTGAGCTCGCCAATCTCGAGAACATGGAGAACACCTTTGGCCGGATCGCCAATGAGAAAAACTTCGGCGGACGCCTAGGCCTGTGGTGGCCGGCCATCGGACTGGAAGGCGGCATTTCCGGCATGATCAACGGCGATTACGTGGCCGGCGGCTTTGAGGACGCCATCAGCTTCCTGGCCGTGGACCTGAACTATCACAAGGACAACTGGGACGTGCGTTTTGAATACGGCATGGCCTGGCAGCAAACCGGCTCCTTTGCCGGCACCACGGGACTGACCGGCAACATCCGCCGCCAGGGCTTCTACGGCCAGGTCGCCTACCGGCCGAAGGACTTGCCGAACGGCTTCCTGCAGAAGCTGGAAGGCGTCTATCGCTACAGCTATGTCGATTTTCGCGGCATCGATCCGACCGCCCTGGACTTGACGACCTTCGCCAGCCCCATCGACGTGCCGGTCCGGCGGCAGCAGAACGAGTTCGGCATCAATTACTACTTCTATCCCCGCCTGGTCCTGAAGGCCGCCTATCAGATCAACGACGAGCCGGGCTTCCATCTGCACGACAACCAGTTCATCGCCGAGCTGGACTGGGGGTGGTAGCCGTCAGAACAAGCAAGGAGCACGGTGTCATGCGCGGTACGCGAAACCTTTGGATAGCCGGTTTCAACCTCGTCATCGCCGGAGGCCTGACGGCGCTGGGTTGCTATCATACGCCCCTCGACAACTCCGAATACGCCAATGGTCCGGCCCCCCTGCGGATGCGCTCTCCGGCCAACGAGGCGCACTCCTGTTGCTACGAGGATTCGCTGACCGGCGGCCAGGTCTTTGATATGTACTGCAGCTACTGCCACAATGCCCCCGCCCTGGGCGAGAGACCCTTCGCCAACTTCAAGAACGTGGCGGCGCACATGCGCGTACGCGCCAACCTCACGGGCAAGGAATATGCCAAGCTGCTGGAGTTTCTGCAGCGCTGGCACGACGTGCCGCCAGGCCATCCGCCGATCGAACCCTCGCCCAAGCGGTTCATCTACGCGCAGCCCATTGCTGAGTTGCGCCCGCAGACACCGGCGCAAGGATCGGCGGCGCAGCCGCCCACCCTGCCCCAACAAGAAATGCAACTTCCGACCGTGGACGTGGGGCAGCTCAATGGCCCGCCTCGATAATCCAACGGCTCACTCCACAAACCGCGCCCGCCCAGGGTCCCCGTGCCCATCGTCTTTCTTTTGCTGTAAACTGGAAAAGGAAGCGGTTGTCTCTTCATGCACCAACCTTGATCACCCCGGGAAAGCAAGCATGGCGGATCAGCCGACCAGGGCCGT